>NZ_CP151943.1:2655000-2792500 GCF_038592905.1 Neobacillus sp. FSL H8-0543
GGGAGCTTGACTGCGAGACCTACAAGTCGAGCAGGGACGAAAGTCGGGCTTAGTGATCCGGTGGTTCCGCATGGAAGGGCCATCGCTCAACGGATAAAAGCTACCCCGGGGATAACAGGCTTATCTCCCCCAAGAGTCCACATCGACGGGGAGGTTTGGCACCTCGATGTCGGCTCATCGCATCCTGGGGCTGTAGTCGGTCCCAAGGGTTGGGCTGTTCGCCCATTAAAGCGGTACGCGAGCTGGGTTCAGAACGTCGTGAGACAGTTCGGTCCCTATCCGTCGTGGGCGCAGGAAATTTGAGAGGAGCTGTCCTTAGTACGAGAGGACCGGGATGGACGCACCGCTGGTGTACCAGTTGTCTTGCCAAAGGCATCGCTGGGTAGCTATGTGCGGACGGGATAAGTGCTGAAAGCATCTAAGCATGAAGCCCCCCTCAAGATGAGATTTCCCATAGCGTCAAGCTAGTAAGAACCCTGAAAGATGATCAGGTTGATAGGTCAGAGGTGGAAGCACGGTGACGTGTGGAGCTGACTGATACTAATCGTTCGAGGACTTAACCATATTTAAAAGGCGAACTTGTTTTACTTTCTTCTTCAAGCATTATCTAGTTTTGAGGGAATGAGAATTTTTGAAATTTCCTCTTGCAAAATCTTAAAAAGACATTATAATAAATTATGTCTTATAAATAGTCTGGTAATTATGGCGAGAAGGTCACACCCGTTCCCATACCGAACACGGAAGTTAAGCTTCTCAGCGCCGATGGTAGTTGGGGCAGGCGCCCCTGTGAGAGTAGGACGTTGCCAGGCTGTTATATTGTTCCGCAGTAGCTCAGTGGTAGAGACGAGCAAAGCATCATGAATAAGCAGCGAGTTGTACACGCCGAGATGCTTCTTGCGTTACATACTGAGGCGGGGACACAAGAACATGTTAATGATTAGGAACAAATTATTAATTATTCCGCAGTAGCTCAGTGGTAGAGCTATCGGCTGTTAACCGATCGGTCGTAGGTTCGAGTCCTACCTGCGGAGCCATTTTGTTTTTTTGAAAACCAGCTATGCTTCCATAGCTCAGCAGGTAGAGCACTTCCATGGTAAGGAAGAGGTCAGCGGTTCGAATCCGCTTGGGAGCTTACCTATTTTCAAATTATATTGGCCCCTTGGTCAAGTGGTTAAGACACCTCCCTTTCACGGAGGTAACACGGGTTCGAATCCCGTAGGGGTCACCAAAGTTTATTTCGTAATACGAAAAAACTTTCATAATATGTGGAGGATTAGCTCAGCTGGGAGAGCATCTGCCTTACAAGCAGAGGGTCGGCGGTTCGAGCCCGTCATCCTCCACCATAATTTTTTCACAAGGTGAAAATAATCTTCATTTTTTGCCGGGGTAGCTCAATTGGTAGAGCAACTGACTTGTAATCAGTAGGTTGGGGGTTCAAGTCCTCTCGCCGGCACCATGCTTCTTACTTTTAGAGTTATATCTTCGGAGCACGCGAGAAATTCCTGAAGGGATTTTAAGCATTTATATTGTGGAGGGGTAGCGAAGTGGCTAAACGCGGCGGACTGTAAATCCGCTCCCTCCGGGTTCGGCGGTTCGAATCCGTCCCCCTCCACCATTCATATTTATTAAAAAAGCGGACATACTAATTCGTATATAAAATATTGGGCTATAGCCAAGCGGTAAGGCATCGCACTTTGACTGCGACATGCGTTGGTTCAAATCCAGCTAGCCCAGCCAAAAAAGAGCCATTAGCTCAGTTGGTAGAGCATCTGACTTTTAATCAGAGGGTCGAAGGTTCGAATCCTTCATGGCTCATTAATAATTGTAAAAAGACTAGAGGGATTCTTCCCTCTAGTCTTTTTTTAGGTTGTTTTCATATAAAATGCAGTTTTTGAAAGATTGAATTACTGTTTTTATAGAAGTCGACTCGTGTTCGGACCAGATTTCGATTTAAAGAGTATGCGAAATGTCTTTAATAAGGAGTATTGAGGACAAAACGTGTTCAAGGAGCAAGTGAAATGTCTTTAATAAGGAGTATTGAGGACAAAACGTGTTCAAGAAGCAAGTGAAATGTCTTTAATAAGGAGTATTGAGGACAAAACGTGTTTAAAGAGCAAGTGAAATGTCTTTAATAAGGAGTATTGAGGACAAAACGTGTTCAAGAAGCAAGTGAAATGTCTTTAATAAGGAGTATTGAGGACAAAACGTGTTTAAAGAGCAAGTGAAATGTCTTTAATAAGGAGTATTGAGGACAAAACGTGTTTAATTCACTAAACCTGGCCGAAGTTGCCTTAGGTTCGAATCTGATAGCCGTGGAATTCACGAAATATGTCTGAGGAGTGTATATATATACATAATTTTGTTGAGTTGAGTCATAGGGATGTAAGCGGTTAAAATAGAGCTAATAAGGGGCTAGGGGGAAAAGGGATGAGAAAGATTTCTATTATCGGAATGCCAATGGATCTAGGGCAAATGAGGCGCGGGGTTGATATGGGTCCAAGTGCCATCCGTTACGCTGGAATTAATGAACGCTTAAAACCGCTATTTGATGAAATCCACGACCTAGGTGATATTCCAATTGGAAGACCTGAGGTGGCTGTTGATAAGGAATCTAACTTACGTAATTTGGATTTAGTAGCTGAAAAGAGCACCTTGCTTGCTGAAAAAGTAGATGAAGTCATCCAATCAGGCTCATTTCCGCTCATTCTAGGCGGTGATCACAGTATAGCAATAGGAACACTAGCTGGAGTTTCTAAACATTATAATAATCTTGGAGTTATTTGGTATGATGCACACGGAGATTTGAATACTGCTGAAACTTCACCTTCGGGTAATATCCACGGCATGCCCTTAGCGGCGAGTATAGGCTTAGGCCATCATTTATTAACGGATATTGCAGGATACTCACCTAAAGTTAAGCCGGAGAATGTTGTCATCATTGGAGCAAGGTCACTTGATGAAGGGGAGAAGGTATTAATTAAAGAAAAAGGTTTGAAAGTTTATACGATGCATGAGATTGACCGCCTGGGAATGGCAAAGGTAATGGAAGAGACGATCCTTTATCTTAAAGATAAAACGGATGGGGTCCACTTATCTTTAGATTTAGACGGGTTAGATCCAGTTGATGCCCCTGGTGTGGGAACTCCTGTAATGGGCGGGATTAGCTACCGTGAAAGCCATCTAGCAATGGAAATGCTTGAAGAAGCAGGGATGATAACATCTGCTGAATTTGTAGAAGTAAATCCTATATTAGATGATAAGAATAAGACAGCAAAAGTTGCTGTTGAATTAATGGGATCATTATTTGGAGAAAAATTATTATAAAACAGAAAACAGCAGCTTCCTCAAGAAGCTGTTTTTATTTTTGGCCATTAAGGAAATTGTAAAATAATTTAGTGTTGAAAACTTTGAAATAGATATCTGAATCCAGCTCCACAAAATGGGAGCTACCGCCTTTTGTTCCCCCAATGTAAATTTTAATTAAATCTTTGCTCACTTTTATATCAATTTAGTAAAATTTTGTTAATATTAAAGGTATTGAGAAGTTTTTCGGTTAAGGATGAAACTTTTTTTGCTATTGATTCGTAAGAATGTATAGCCATATTGGAGCTGAGGAAGATAGATGGAAGCTATTATAAAAAAAAGAATTAAACAAGTAATCAAAGGCGATCAGGATGCATTTGGTGAGATTGTTGAAATATATAAGAACAGTATTTATCAGCTTGGTTACCGAATGCTTGGAAATCGGCATGAGGCGGAGGATATTGCACAGGAGGCTTTTATCCGTGCATATGTTAATATTAATTCATTTAATCAAGAAATGAAATTCTCCACTTGGCTTTTTCGAATAGCTACCAATTTATGTATAGATAGAATTCGGAAAAAAAAGCCTGATTATTATTTAGATGCTGAAGTTTCGGGAACCGACGGTTTAACAATGTATTCACAATTGCCATCAAGTTCACCTTTACCTGAAAATGAAGTAGAAAGTTTAGAATTGCAAGAAACGGTTCAAAAAGAAATTTTAAAACTACCCGAAAAATACAGATCTGTTATCGTATTAAAGTATATAGAAGAGCTGTCATTAAATGAAATTAGCGAAATTCTCGATATGCCGTTAGGGACTGTAAAGACACGAATCCATCGCGGTCGTGAGGCTCTGAGGAAACAATTAAGTTATGTGTGATAAGAGGTGAAACACGTTGAAGTGTCCAGAAGAAATTATTCAGCTAATGCATGACTATTTAGACGAGGAAATTGACCCAAAAGACGAACTCACTCTAAGAGAGCACCTCAAAAGTTGCAAAGACTGTGAGCTTTTATTTAACGAATTTAAAAGGACTATAGCTGTCGTAAAAGGTACATCGAGGATTCAAGCTCCTGCAAATTTTGCAGAAAATGTTATGGCTATGCTCCCGAAAGAAAAAAAGAAGGTGGGTGTTCAAAGATGGATGCGAAATCATCCACTCATTGCAGCCGCATCACTATTTCTAGTTTTAATGACGGGAAGTATTTTTTCTTCTTGGGACCAAGAAGGTGAATTTTCAGTTTCCAAACAAGAGAACCTGGTTGTACAAAATGATACTGTAATTGTTCCAGCTGGTGAGGTAGTAAAGGGAGATGTCGTTGTTCGAAATGGAAAGCTACAAATCGAAGGGGAAGTACAAGGAGATGTAACAGTAATAAATGGTGAGCAGTACTTGGCTTCCGCCGGGAATGTAACAGGTCAAATTGAAGAAGTTAATGAGGTTTTCGATTGGTTATGGTATCATATGAAAAAGACTACTCATGAGGTAGTTGATATCTTCCAAACGAAAGACAAAGAATAAAGAAGTCACTCGTAGCGGTGATTTCTTTTTTTTAAAAATGATATCTATTATATTACATATAATAAGTAGAAGTTCCTTTATGATATAATGTACTGGTTATATTATTCTTTAGGATTTTAGCGAAAATACGGAGGAATAACAATGCCGTTTGAAGATTTTACATTATGGAAGTATTTAGCCACGATAGTTGATATTCTCCTTGTGTGGTTTGTCATATACAAATTAATAAATGTTATCAGAGGTACAAAGGCGGTTCAATTATTAAAGGGTATTTTTGTTATCCTTCTTATTCGAGTTCTCAGTGAATTCTTCGGGTTGCAAACGTTAAGTTGGATGATGCATCAAGTCATAACCTACGGGTTCCTGGCTATTATCATTATTTTTCAACCAGAATTGCGTAGGGCCTTAGAACAATTAGGAAGAGGAAAGTTTTTTACTAGAAGCAGTAGTCCGGATGATGATGATCAAGAGAAGACCATAGAAGCGATAGCTAAAGCAACGGACTATATGGCGAAACGAAGAATCGGCGCCCTAATCTCAATTGAAAGGGAAACGGGGATGAGTGATTACATAGAAACTGGTATTAGTTTAAACGCAAATATCTCTTCCGAATTGCTCATCAATATTTTTATACCGAATACTCCCCTTCATGATGGGGCTGTTATCCTTCAAAAAAACAATGTGGCTGCAGCTGCTTGTTATTTACCGTTATCAGAAAGTCCGTTCATTTCTAAGGAGCTTGGAACCAGGCACAGGGCAGCCTTAGGAGTAAGCGAGGTAACAGATAGTATTACGGTCATTGTTTCCGAAGAGACGGGTAATATCTCTCTTACCAAAAATGGAGAATTGCATCGAAATCTAACATTAGATGGGTTTAAAGAGCTACTTTCTGCAGAATTGCTGATAAATAACAAAGTTAAGCAGGCTTCCTCAACGCGTTGGAACTGGAGGGGGAAAAGTAATGGATAAATTAATGGATAATGCTTGGTTTATAAAAATCCTGGCCTTACTGCTAGCTATACTTCTATATTTTTCTATTCCAAACTCAGGAAGTGAGTCAAGAGAAGTTAACGTACCTGGTGAAAATTCAACAGCAGTGATTTCTGATATTCCTGTCAAAGTTTATTATGACACTGAAAACTTAGTGGTTTCTGGGATTCCCGATACGGTTGAAGTGACGATTAAAGGGCAGCAAACCCTTGTTCAGTCGGTAAAGGCATTAAGAAACTTTGAGGTTTTTGTTAATTTGACCAATGCGAAAATTGGGAAGCAAAAGGTGAATTTTGAAATTAGGGAGCTTTCAGATAGGTTAGATGCAACAATCGATCCAGAGTCTGCCAATATTTCAATACAAGAAAAAGTTACAAAGGAATTTAGTGTAGAGGCTGAATTTAACACCGCTTTACTTGAAGAAGGATATGCAGCAGGTGATCCAACTCTGGATCCAAAAAAAGTAAAAATAACAGGTGCCAAGGATATTGTTGAAAAAATTATGTATGTAAAGGCAGCAATTGAAAGTAAAGGGGGAATCAATCAAACCTTTACCCAAGTGGCACAAATACAAGTTTTGGATAGAGAATTAAATAAATTAAGTGTAGATATTGAACCTGAAACGGTCAAAGTTACGATTCCTGTCAAGGCACAAAGTAAAAAAGTTCCCATTGAAATCATTAAAAAAGGAACGCCACCTACGGGAATAACGATAGAATCGATTAAACTAGATATTGATGAAGCAACGATTTCTGGAAATGACGAGATTTTAAAGGAAATTGAAAATGTCTTGGTTGAGGTTGATGTGAGTAAAATAACTGATAATATTACCCTAAGTTTGCCGGTAATTATCGCAAATGGAATCAAGAAGGTTACCCCAGAATTGGTAAAAGCTACGGTCAATGTTACAAAACAAGGAGAGGTAACGGTTTCTGGTATCCCCTTAAATATTCGGGGGTTATCCGAACTATATGAGGCAGTAGTCACTGACCCTGGAGATCAATTGATTGATTTGCTTGTTACTGGACAAAGTGCAAAAATAGCTGGACTAACACCAGATGATTTTATGATATTTATAGACCTCTCAGGACTTACCGAAGGAAATCATGATGTAAATATTCATGTAGAAGGTCCTTCAGATGTGAACTGGAAACCAGATAAATCATCGGCAAAAATAACATTAAAAGAAGACAACCAATAAAACACAGTAGTTTACTTGATAAGGAGCGATTTTTATAATGGGAAAATATTTTGGAACTGACGGCGTCCGTGGAGTGGCAAATAGTGAATTAACTCCTGAATTAGCCTTTAAATTAGGTCGTTTTGGCGGGTTTGTATTAACAAAGGATAAGGACAGGCCTAAAGTTCTCATCGGACGTGATACACGTGTATCTGGGCATATGCTAGAAGGTGCACTTGTTGCAGGACTACTCTCAATTGGTGCAGAGGTTATGCGATTGGGCGTCATTTCGACTCCAGGGGTTTCTTATTTGACGAAGGCGCTCGGGGCTCAAGCAGGTGTAATGATTTCTGCTTCTCATAACCCTGTTGCTGATAATGGGATTAAGTTTTTTGGACCAGATGGCTTTAAGTTATCGGATGACCAGGAGTTAGAAATTGAAGGGCTAATCGATAGACCTGATGATCAATTGCCGCGTCCAGTTGGAGCGGAACTTGGTCAAGTGATGGATTATTTTGAGGGCGGCCAAAAATACCTTCAATACTTGAAAAACTCTGTGGATGAAGATTTTTCAGGCATCCATATAGCTCTAGATTGTGCACATGGAGCCACTTCATCACTTGCTACACATTTGTTTGCAGATTTAGACGCAGATATTTCAATAATGGGAGCTTCACCTAATGGAATAAATATTAATGCTGGTGTTGGTTCGACCCATCCGGAAGCTCTTGCTGCTATGGTTAAAGACAAAGGTGCAGATGTAGGTCTTTCATTCGATGGTGATGGAGATCGATTAATTGCTATTGATGAAAAAGGAAATATTGTGGATGGCGACCAAATTATGTACATTTGCGGAAAGTATATGAAAGAACAGGGCCGTCTCAAGCATAGTACAATTGTTTCTACAGTGATGAGTAATCTTGGATTCTACAAAGGTCTGGAAGGACATGGGATTAATAGTGTACCTACGGCAGTTGGTGACCGCTACGTTGTGGAAGAAATGAAAAAAAATGGTTTTAACCTTGGTGGAGAGCAATCAGGCCATATCATCTTCTTAGATTATAATACAACGGGTGATGGTCTTTTAACCGGATTGCAATTAGTTAATATAATGAAGGCAACTAAGAAAACCTTGTCAGAACTTGCATCAGACATGATAAAATTCCCACAAAAGCTTGTGAACGTTAGAGTTACTGATAAACACCATGTAACCGATAATTTGAAGGTAAAAGAGATTATCGAGCAGGTGGAGGCTGAAATGGCTGGGAATGGACGTATACTCGTTCGACCATCTGGAACAGAACCACTTGTCCGTGTAATGGCAGAGGCACCTACAGAAGAGCTTTGTGAAACCTATGTAGATAGAATTGTTACAATAGTAAAAGCAGAAATGGAATTAAAAGAATAGCCGCTTATAATCATATGCATAAGGGAACGAAACAAGTCCTTTATGCATATTTTATTATGTATGAAAGGTATTAGAGTGGAGTTATTAACCAGGTTGTCACATGTCTGAAAGTTGTTGACGAATGTTAGACAATCAGTTAATATTAATTTGCTTTGCTTATGTAAAGCTGTTAATATTTTGGAAGGAGGATAGAGAGAGAAAATAGAATATTAAAGCGCCTGAACTAACTGAGTGGTTAGTTGACGAGGAGGAGGTTTATCGAATGTTCGGCGGATGCCTCCCGGTTGAACGCACAACCGAAAGTTCTTCTTTAAAACATCGTGGCAACGTGATGGACAAAGAGAAGAAATTGCGCATACTAAGATTAGGTTTTTTAAAGGGTATAGACAGATACCTTACTAAAACAGAGATAAGGGGGCAAGTCTGCCTCCAAAGCATTCTTGCCTCCTCCATTAGGGAGGAATAAGAAAATGTGTGGAATCGTTGGATATATTGGAAATAATGATACGAAGGAAATTTTACTAAAAGGCTTAGAAAAGCTTGAATATAGAGGGTATGACTCAGCTGGTATTGCTGTAATGAATGAAAAAGGTGTTCATGTTTTTAAAGAAAAGGGCCGGATTGCCGATTTGCGTGCAATTGTTGATGAGGATGTAATGACCAATATCGGAATTGGACATACTCGTTGGGCAACACACGGTGTACCAAGTAAAATGAATTCCCACCCACATCAAAGTGCCACTGGTCGTTTTACACTCGTTCATAACGGCGTGATTGAGAATTACGATTTGTTAAAAAGAGAATATTTAACAGGCGTAAATTTCGTAAGTGAAACAGATACGGAAGTCATTGTCCAGTTGATTGAATTATTTGTTCAGGACGGCATGGAAGTTATTGAGGCTTTCCGTAAAACACTTACCTTATTACACGGTTCTTACGCTTTAGCATTATTGGACGAACAGAACAGCGAAACCATTTATGTAGCAAAGAATAAGAGCCCGTTACTTGTGGGCTTAGGTGATGGTTTCAATGTTGTAGCCAGTGATGCGATGGCAATGATCCAAGTTACAAATCAATATGTAGAGTTAATGGATAAAGAAATGGTACTTGTTACAAAGAATGAGGTAACAATTCAAAATCTTAATGGTGAAACAATTAACCGTGCGCCATATACAGCAGAACTTGATGCAAGTGATATTGAAAAGGGGACATACCCGCATTACATGTTAAAGGAAATTGATGAGCAGCCGTTAGTGATGCGTAAAATCATTCAGATGTACCAAAATGAGCAAGGTAAACTAGCCATTGACTCAGAGATTATTTCTGCAATGAATGAGTCGGATCGTATCTATATTATTGCGGCAGGAACTTCCTACCATGCTGGTCTTGTAGGTAAGCAGTTTATTGAAAAGATGGCAAAGATTCCAGTTGAAGTTCATATTTCAAGTGAATTTGGCTATAATATGCCACTGCTTTCAGAAAAACCGCTGTTTATCTTCATTTCACAAAGCGGAGAAACGGCAGACAGCCGTGCGGTACTTGTTAATGTAAAGGAAATGGGCTATAGGACATTAACGATTACTAATGCTCCTGGATCAACACTATCCCGTGAAGCAGATTATACACTTCTATTGTTTGCTGGTCCTGAAATTGCCGTAGCGTCTACAAAGGCGTATACAGCACAGTTGGCAGTCTTAGCAATATTAGCTGAAGTAGTTGCCGAAAGTCGCAACATTTCTGTCGATTTCGATCTAGTGCAGGAACTAGGGATTGTTGCAAATGCTATGGAGGTTCTTTGTGACTCTAAAGAAATAATCGAGCATATTTCAAGAGAATTTTTAGCGGTTACACGGAATGCCTTCTTTATCGGTCGTGGGATTGACTACTATGTTGGTTTAGAAGGTGCCTTAAAGTTAAAGGAAATCTCTTACATCCAAGCAGAAGGCTTTGCTGGAGGAGAATTAAAGCATGGCACCATCGCCTTAATTGAAGAAGGTACTCCCGTGATTGCACTAGCCACCCAGGAAAGTGTAAATCTAAGCATTCGCGGTAATGTTAAAGAAGTGGTTGCCCGTGGTGCAAACCCATGCATCATTTCGATGAATGGCTTAAATATGGACGAAGACAGTTTCGTCATTCCAGAAGTACATGATTTATTAACACCGCTTATCTCTGTCATACCAATGCAATTAATTGCCTATTACGCTGCTTTGCACCGTGATTGCGACGTCGACAAACCGCGTAACCTTGCTAAATCGGTGACGGTTGAGTAAGAAGGGCGAAAGAGTTTTTCTATATTATATCTCTGTAACGGTTTTTGCCGATCAAAAATTAATACAAATTCAAGCTGAATCCAATACTAGGGTTCAGCTTTTTTCTTTATTCAATATCTCTCAATCCCTTGTCCAACATGGACTCAACCGTGCTCTCTACATCTTTCAATATCCAATCCTCACTGGAGAAAATAGACGACAGGATTAATGTCTACTCTATTATTCTGCGATGTTAGCTTAGGCATTTATATAAATGTAGAAAATATTTCACACTTAAATGAAGGATGCTATACTATAATTAAGATAAAGTTTGTTCATTATTTCACATAGTTAGGTTTATCATATTAAATTCACATTATTATGAGGAGTGTTTTAAATGCAAGGGAAAACAGCAATAATTACTGGTGGTGGAAGCGGATTCGGAAGAGAAACCGCTATAAAACTTGCTCAAAGGGGAGCAAATATTAGTGTTGTAGATATATCAAATGAACAAGGTGAAGAAACAGTAAAACTCTGTAAAGAATTAGGCACAGATGCAATTTTTGTTGAGGCAGATGTTAGTAAGGTAGAAGATGTTAAAAGATACGTATCTCAAACGGTGGAACACTTTGGAAAAATAGATTTATTTTTCAATAATGCGGGTATTTCTGGTTCAGGTGTACGCACATTAGATTGTTCAGAAGAAGAATTCGACGCAATCGTGGCTGTAAATTTAAAAGGTGCCTTTTATGGCTTGAAATATGTTGTTAATGAGATGTTAAAAACGGGTGGTGGTTCCATTGTTAATACTGCATCTTTAGGTGGTATTGTCGGAATGCCAACCTTGGGACCTTATTCAGCAACAAAACATGGAATTGTTGGATTAACAAAAACGATTGCTGGAGAATATGGAAGAGATAATATTCGAATTAATGCGATTGCTCCAGGTACTAACGAAACCCCAATGGTAAAAGCATTTCCAGCAGAAGCTATTAAAGCGATGGGTGAAGCAGTACCAATGGGTAGATTAGGTCAGCCACATGAAGTAGGAAATGTCGTTGCATTTCTACTAAGTGATGAAGCATCCTATATTCACGGAGCAGTGATTTCGATTGATGGTGGATCTGCAGCACTATAATAGTCATAGAATATTATTTGGAACTGCTGACTCCAAAAACCGTAAAGAAATGTAGTAAATGCTTATTGTACTAAAGATGCATCCTATAGTTGAATAAAGACAAATAACCAAGAAATGTATCAATAGCAGTTCTTGGTTATTTGGTTTATTCATTTTATTTAGTATTTTCATTGTAAGGCTTTCTTTCAAGCTCATACCTACACGATTCAGGAACCCCCTTCGTTCGTTGATTCCCCTTCAATATGGAGAAAGAGTCCTTTTTGTCAAAATTTTAAAATATCAGATAATGGGGTTAGGCCCATACAAATTCATCAAAATAACATATCTTACTTAGGAGAAGAATGGGTAATTTAATCAGAAAATTAAAAAAACCGATAAAAATAGGGAGGATATCTGTTTTTCAATTATTAATAAATAATAGGAAATTTTCTATGAGAAATTGTCTAGGATAATTAGAAAAGTATGGAAGGATTGATAAGAATGTACTATATCCCATATGGGTATCAAAATCAATATCGGAATCCTTATTATGTTAATGTACCTACGTATAACTATGGAACACATCCTGTTTATTTGCCTTATCCTAATGAGAAAGAGCAGGTAAACAGGTTTAATTATTTAGGCACTTCCAAAGGTTATAGAACTACCTTGCTAAAAGATTATGGGCCAAGACCATTTGCCGTTAATATTAATGAAGCATCAATTCAAAATAATACGTACCGAACTGCTTTATGGACGGGACCACATTTGCAAGTGACGTTAATGAGCATTAATGTTGGTGAAGATATTGGATTAGAAATACATCCAGATACTGATCAATTCTTACGGATTGAACAAGGTCAAGGTATAGTAAAAATGGGTAAGAATAAAAATAAATTAAACTTTGAACGAAATCTCACCGATGATTCGGCCATCATGGTACCTTCTGGAACATGGCATAATGTAATTAATACAGGAAATACTCCTTTAAAACTTTACTCGATATATGCTCCGCCTCATCATCCATTTGGTACTGTTCATATTACCAAAGAGGATGCTATGGCTGCAGAAGGAGGTCATAGGCGTGGTAATGGAAATACCGTTGTTTATGGCAGAACCCCGGATGAATGGGTACAGAGTTTTTGGTAAAGGAGGAATAGAGGATGTTAAAAGAGTAAGAAATATGACACATATTCTTCAAGAATTTATTCTATTGGGTGTACTTGTTGGGAAAGGTTATTCTCCTGAAAAAGCATATGAAACAGTAGAAGAATGGGAACGTCCAGGAGAATCCTTAATTTTTTAGCAAAGTAGAAATATGTAGAAATAGAGGAAAGAATGTCATAATGAAAGATAGGAAATGTTGGTGTCAATCACTTACTTTTCTTATCTTTTTTGTGTTTTAATCTTCAAAGCTGTAAATGGAAATGTACGTAATTTAAGAAGAAGACTCTGTAATGAAGACAATTATTCAAATGTTATCCTTATAAGAAAGTAGGTAATAATATGAAAACTGAAAAAGAAAAAATGATAGCAGGAGAAATGTATAACCCTGCTGACCCCGTATTATTAAAGGAACGGGATGAAGCGAGACGGAAGGTTAGGATATATAATCAAACTTTAGAATCTGAAGGAGAAAAGAGGACCAAATTATTAAAGGAATTACTCGGGTCAACTGGAGAAAAACTGTATATAGAGCCCAATATACGATTTGATTATGGTTATAACACACATGTAGGAGAAAACTTTTATGCAAACTTCGACTGCACCATTTTAGATGTTTGTGAAGTGCGTTTTGGAGATAACTGTATGCTTGCACCTGGAGTACAAATTTATACAGCAACACATCCTCTTAATCCGACTGAACGTAATTCAGGTATAGAATATGCAAAGCCGATTACATTTGGGAACAATGTATGGATTGGAGGAAGCGCAATTATAAACCCAGGAGTAACGGTAGGAGATAATGTTGTTATCGCATCAGGCGCAGTAGTTACTAAAGATGTACCAGATAATGTTGTAGTTGGCGGTAATCCTGCTAAAGTAATTAAACTGATTGAAATATAAAGTATCTTTCTAAAGTGCGAATTGGTAAATGAGTGACAGGCACCATCCAAAATGATGTGTCTGTCACTTGTGTTTTATAGATTACTCAAAACAGTATTGTTCAATTGTTCTGGTTCGATGTGAGATACTTTTCGTTGCGTGATATCATTTGATGATAACGATAAACACTTGACTCCGACATTCCCATTATTTCAGCCACTTCATTTATTGTCCCTTTAATTTCAAATACTCCATTTTCTTTTAATTTTGAAATAGCAAGTCTCTTTTGTTCAGGTGATAACTGAGCACCAGATTCCAATATATCTTTATCTATTACTGTATGAATGATATTACGAATATTATCGGTAAGTTTTTCTACAGGTTGTTCCTGATCAGTTCCCTTTTCGAAATGCTCTATATCTAAGCTTAGATTGGCTAATTTTAATATATCCTTTGCGACCTTCCTATAGGCATCCGCATCAAAATTTATACATAAAAGACCTTGTAATTGACCTTCACGATCTTTTATAAACAAAGTTGATGAACGAAATTTTTTACCTCGTGGTCCTTCTCCAACATAAGCTACAACATGTTCCTTATTTAAATATACCTTTTCGCTGATTAATTTTTTTGCATAGTTAGTTAATGGGCCATTTAAAGATCTTCCACTTAAGTCCCCGTTGACTATGTGACCGATATGAGAACCTCCATTAGGATTTAAAACATGTAATACAAATTCATAATTAGATCCCAAAATTTCCCCGAAGTAATTCATTATATTTTGATAGTGTCGAAATAGTTCATTATCCAATTAAGTATCCTCCATATTACCAGAATTACATATTTAGTTTAATACTAAAATTATAACAGATTTTGGGAACATCCAATGAATATAATAAAAAATTTCTATAAAAATAATTTATTATATTTCCGTTGACAGCGTGTTCATACATGTGATAATTTATGTATGCAGTAATAAAAAATAATTACTGTAATAAATTATTCTAAATATTTGATAAGGTTCAGATTAAAATAATCGTTGTTTTGATGGTATTGATTGCAATAATAATTTATCCGATTGTTCAATTAGTGCTTCTTTTGAAAACCCTTACATGAAAGATTCTATTATTCCTTTAGTTGGAATGACACCGGAAAATGAATTTAATAATAATTTCTACTACAGTTTCTGTTCCTATTAATCTTCTACTCAAGCTGATATCATCGCAGCTAATCCGGTCCCTACTATTGGAACAAAAGTTATTGCAAGAATAATAACTGGATAATTACAACCTATTTTAGATTGATAATTCCAGTAACTGGAACGGCACAATGAGGAGGAATCATATATGAACATGAACGTAGTTCCTATTAAAGAAAAAAAAGTTGTTAATTTTAAAAGTTGTTTTGATGTGATTGGACCGGTTATGATAGGACCCTCGAGTTCGCATACTGCAGGTGCATTATCTATTGGAACCGTTGCTAATAAATTATTTCAAGGTCTTCCAAAAAAAGTTGTTGTAAAGTATTATGAATCATTTGCCGAAACCCATAAAGGACACGGAACAGATTTTGCAATTATTGCTGGTATATTAGGATTTGCTACCGATGATAGTAGAGTGCCTAGTGCTATTCAAATTGCAGAATCCTATGGGATTGACATTACCTTTATAGAAGATTCAGGTGATAGTCCTGCTGGTCACCCAAATACTGCAGATGTTTATCTAGAAGATGAAAATCGAAGTATTAGAACCATGGGTATTTCAGTTGGTGGTGGATTAATTGAAATCAAACATATTGAAGTTGAAGGGTTTAGCTTAAATCTTCAGGGGCCATTACCTGTTATTATAGCGATTTCTGAAAAAGATGGCCTTGAATTTGTCTTACGCAGGTTCTTTAAACAACATCATGTGGAAATTAACCACTTTCACAGTATGGAAAAGGACGGCAAATACCTATATGAATTTGATTTAGATTCTCAAGTACCTAGTGATGTTCAAAGAGAATTGAGAACTTTAAGCGATACAGCTACTATTATTATTCTTTAATTAGATAAGGGGTGTGAAATTATATGTACATGTCCATACAGGAAATCGTAGATGCAGCGAATAATAGACAAAAGCCAATTTATCAATTAGCGATCGAGCAGGAAATGGAGATAACCAAAGCCTCTTACGAAGAGATTTGGAGTAAAATGGAAAAAAACTTGGTTACTATGGAAAATGCCGTAAAGAGAAGTATTGAGGGCAACGGAGTATTTTCTCCAACTGGTTTAACCGGAGGGGATGCTGTGAAAATAAAAAAATACCGCGAGAACGGAAAAACCCTTTCTGGGGATTGGATGATGTTCGGGGTACAAAGCGCTTTCGGTGTTAATGAAGTTAACTCAGCGATGGGGGTCATATGTGCAACTCCAACAGCAGGTGCGAGTGGAACGATTCCAGGAGTACTATTTAGTATTAAAGATACGTTACAGTTAAGTCATGAAGAAACAGTCCATTTTCTATTCACTTCAGCTTTATTTGGAATGGTAGTAGCGAATAATGCTTGTATTTCCGGAGCATTTGGAGGTTGTCAAGCTGAAGTAGGCAGTGCCTCGGCAATGGCCGCAGCAGCAGCAGTAGAAGCTTCCGGAGGAACTCCACAGCAATCTTCTGAAGCATTCGCAACCGCATTACAAAACTTACTCGGACTAGTTTGTGATCCAGTTGCAGGTTTAGTAGAAATACCCTGTGTAAAAAGAAATGCTGTTGGAACGGCCAATGCATTAGTAGCAGCAGACATTGCATTAGCAGGCGTAACCAACGTCATCAATGCTGACGAAACAATTGAAGCGATGTATCGAGTAGGAAAACAAATGCCTCGTGAATTAAGAGAGACCGGTTTAGGTGGAATTGCAGCTACTCCTACTGGAATTGCTATTAAAAACAAGATCTTCGGAGAAAAGAAAGATAATAAGTTTATATAATGATAGATGGATTTCAACAAGTGTTTTGTAAATAAAAAAAAATTAAAATAATGGATCAGTATACTAGGAGGAATTAGCTATGCATGGAAATACAGCTAGGCAGCTTGATTATCAAAGTCCTATTTCAGAACAAACTTTACCAGATCCGAAAAAATGGCACAAACAAGATACCACCTGGGCATTGAGCCTTTTTGGAACAGCAATTGGAGCAGGCGTACTCTTCTTACCTATTAATGCAGGAGCAGGCGGTTTATTTTCATTACTATTGATTACTATACTTGCATTACCTGTTATGTACTACTCTCATAGAGCGCTTGCTAAAATGATATATGGTGCCAAAAATGCCGATGAGGGAATTACAGGTGTAATAAGAGAGTATTTCGGAAATAAGGCGAGTATAGTTTTTAACATAGTATATTTCGTTTCAATTTATACTATCGTGCTAATGTATTCAGTTGCACTAACAAACACTGCAAGTAGTTTCATGGTGAATCAATTGGGCATGAATGAGCCGCCAAGAGCTATTTTATCACTTGCATTAGTACTCGGTCTTATAGCTATACTAAATTTTGGTCAAGATATTACTGTTAAAGTAATGAGTATGCTAGTATATCCTTTTATCGTTTCGCTAATTTTTATCGCAGTATCTTTGATCCCACAATGGAATACGTCTATGCTTAGTTTTACAAGTGTTGACACTGCTCCTACAACAGGATTTGGGTATCTCAGTATGATAGTGTTGATTTTACCAATCATAGTATTCTCGTTTAATCATTCTCCGATTATCTCGTCATTTGTTATGAAACAGAGGCAAACATATGGAATAGATGCTGTTGATGCCAAAAGTGCTCAAATACAAAAGGTTACTTATATAATGACATTTGGTGTAGTTATGTTCTTTGTTTGGAGCAGCGTCTTGAGCTTGACACCAAATGACTTAGTAACAGCAAAAGAACAGAACTTGTCAATACTTTCGTATCTTGCAAATGAGCTTAATTCACCGCTAATTGCTATTGCAGCACCTATCATTGCCTTTGTAGCGATTACAAAGTCTTTCTTAGGCCATTATGTAGGAGCATATGAGGTTATGCGCGACATGATTCTTGGTGCAGCTAAAGCACGCGGTAAAAACGTACAAGAAAAAACAATTAAGTCAATTATCCTTGTGTTTGTTGTATTAACATGCTGGTATGTTGCATATTCAAATCCAAGTATTCTTGGACTTATCGATTCTCTTAGCGGTCCACTGGTTGCAGCTATACTATGTGTACTACCAATGTATGCGATTAGTAAAGTTCCTGTATTAGCTAAATACAAAGGGAAATTAAGCAACGTATTTGTTATTATTGTAGGTCTGCTTACTGTCTTAGCAAGCCTGAACTCATTATTCTAATTAAATCTTTTGAACAACCAGACTCAATCCTAGCTCAGGATTGAGTCTTTTGTATAGAAGGAATTGATGAAAAAATCTTACAAATATTTTAAAAACTGTAAAATAAATATGAAACATAAATGTTGATGATTCGTAGTAATAGTATCGGAGAAAGGATGATGTCTCATTGAACAGATATTCCATTGAAGAGTTTATTAAAAAAACGGAGCAAGTGGATAAGGGTGAAGGTTTTTTTGAATTGGAGACACCCCGTCTGCTCGAGGTAAATCTTGACGGCCAGGTGTGGGCAAAAGCGGGGTCAATGGTTGCTTATCATGGTCAAATGAAGTTTGTCCGTGAAGGAATTTTGGAGCATGGGCTTGGAACGGCATTTAAAAAGGCACTAACGGGTGAAGGTGCTTCATTAATGAAAGCCAATGGCAAGGGAAAATTATACCTTGCAGACGAAGGTAAAAAAATTACTATCCTTCACCTGCAAAATGAAGCGATTTATGTAAACGGAAATGACCTTCTTGCATTTGAACCAGCTATTAAATGGAATATCAAAATGATGAAACGGATTGCTGGTATGATGGCAGGCGGATTATTTAATGTTCGTTGTGAAGGGACGGGGATGATTGCGATTACCACTCATTATGAACCGTTGACATTAAAGGTTACTCCAGGTAAACCAATTATTACCGACCCAAATGCAACGGTAGCGTGGTCCGGGAATCTGCAGCCAGAGTTTCAAACAGATGTCAGTTTGAAAACCTTCCTAGGAAGAGGAAGCGGTGAATCGATTCAAATGAGGTTTGAAGGTGAGGGTTTTGTAGTCATTCAGCCTTATGAAGAAGTCTATTTTAAGGATAAGGGTTAAACAGGATTAGGAAAGGCAGAATGCTTTATCGTCATTCTGCCTTTCTTAATTTTTAAAAATGAAAGTAACTCCGCAGTACATAAGAAATCCATTTGCAATGCGGGTGGTTCCGAATATTTTCTAGTAAACCTCTCACAATAACAGGACTCAAATCCGGTTCGAGTAAATGTTGTTTGAGTAAAATTAATGATTCTTTTTCAACCAGTTCCTCAATTTCCTCTATCTTTTGTTCCAGGAGTTCAATAATCTGTTCCTTCGTGACTTCCTCGTTCGTAGGCTGCTTGAACATTTTGATAAGGTCTTCGGAAATGAAGGGAATAGTCGTATGCCTCGCGAGTAAATTTGTTTTTTCCACAAGCGATTGAGCCAATAAGTTCAGATCTAATGGTACATTAAAGAATAGAAATAACTGTGAATAGGTGCTCATAAAGCCTTTTATACAATAAATTAAATCATATTTTATCGGTTGAATCTCTTCGCCGTACAATCGTTCAATCATCGATAAGATAACTTGCTCATTTAGCTTATCATAGTAATGCATTTTTGAAAGGAGTTCCTCATTAAAAGAATGCATTTGTTCCTTAATAAGAATTTTGGCAAAGTCAGCATGCTTATGAAAAGAAGTAAATGTTGCAAAATAAAAATCATATAAAAGTTCATCACTATTTGTATTCTTGACTGTATAGTCAATGTCTGAGATGACTTGAATCATAAAGTGATCAATCAGCGCTAAAATTAATTCATCCTTTGACTTGAACGATAAGTAGAAAGCACCTTTGGAAATACCGCAATGTTCTGTTATTTGCTGAACAGATGTAGCTTCAAAACCTTGCTTCGCAAAAAGTTCTAAAGCCTTTTCCATAATTAACTGTTGTTTAACCATTGTATACTATCGCTCCTAAGGTCTATTATTGACAAATGACCGATTAGTCATTATTATAAGGAAATGAGCTTGATAAGTCAATAAAGGGTAGGTGTAAGTGTGAAGGGTTTAGTCAATTTTGTCCTGCAAAATAAATTAGCCGTATGGCTGCTAACAATTATCATTACGGTGTCTGGTATTTACTCAGGTACACGAATGAATATGGAGACGATTCCTGATATTTCAATTCCTTACTTAATGGTCATGGATGTATATCCTGGTGCTACTCCTGAAAAGGTAATGGAGGATGTTTCCAAACCTTTGGAAAAAGCAATTGAAAATCTTGAAGGTGTAAAATCCGTCTATTCAAATTCCAATGCGAACATGGCAAGTCTGCAAGTGGAATATGAATATGGTGAAGATATGGACGAGGCGAATCGTGCCTTAAAGTCCGCTTTAGAGGCAGTGAAATTACCTGAAGGTGCACAGGAGCCAATCATTACAGCGATTAGCATGAACATGATGCCTGTTGTTGCGCTTAGTATTAGTAGTACAACAGAGGATATTGTTGAATTAACATCAACAGTAGAGGAAGTTATCCTTCCAAAAATCGAGAAAATTGATGGTGTTGCTTCTGCAACCATCACAGGTCAACATATTGAAGAAGTAGAACTTACGTATAATGATGCAAAAATGGCTGAACTTGGTTTAACGGAAGATACAGTGAAGCAAATGATTCAAGCGAGTGATCTGGCGGTTTCATTAGGACTCTACGAATTTGAACAAGGTGAACAAGCTGTAGCAATCGACGGCAAGTTCATGACCGCTGATGAATTAAAGGGAATGCTTATTCCTGTAACACCATCAGAAACACAACCTATCCCATTCGTAAAACTTAGCGATATCGCTGCCGTTGAAGTAGTCGGCAGAGTACAATCGGTATCTCGTACAAACGGTGAAGATTCTATAACTATTCAAATCGTTAAAGGTCAACAAGCCAACACAGTTGATGTTGTAAACAGTGTGAAGGATCTGATCGAAGAACAAGAGGAAAAAATTGATGGCCTTGTCATTGATGTATCACTTGACCAGGGAGCACCAATTGAAGAATCGGTTAAAACAATGATTGAAAAAGCATTATTTGGCGGATTAATTGCCGTATTAATTATTCTTTTATTCTTACGTGACTTTAAATCAACGATTATTTCAATCGTGTCTATTCCAGTTTCAATTTTCATGGCATTATTGCTATTAAACTGGTTGGATATTACATTAAATATTATGACGCTGGGCGCGATTACAGTTGCCATTGGCCGTGTAATTGATGACTCCATCGTAGTTGTTGAAAATATATACCGTCGTCTTCATTTGAAAAATGAGAAATTAACAGGTCGTGCGCTTGTGCGTGAAGCGACGATTGAAATGTTCAAACCAATACTATCGTCTACATTAGTAACGGTTGCGGTATTCGCGCCACTTATCTTTGTTGGCGGAATGGTCGGGGAACTATTCATGCCGTTTGCCTTAACGATGACGTTTGCACTTGGTGCATCACTAATTGTGGCAATCACGATCGTACCGGCATTATCACACTTCTTATTTAAGAAAAAGCTATATAGCGAAAAAACAGAAAGCAGCCATAAAGAGGCTGGCAAGTTAGCTAACTGGTACAAAGGAGTTCTTGGCTGGACACTTAACCATAAAGTAGTTACTTCAGTTATCGCAATTGTTTTATTAGCTGGAAGTTTGGCGTTGACGCCATTAATCGGTTTTAGTTTTATGGGCAGTGAAGAAGAAAAGGTAATGTACTTAACCTATACGCCTAAAGCGGGCGAGTTAATGGAAGATACATTAGCAAACATTGAAGCGGTTGAAGAGGAATTACTTAAACGCGAAGATATTGATATTGTTCAATTATCTGTAATGGAAGATGGCGACCCGATGGCAGCAATGATGGGTGGCGGAGGAAGCGGTGCATTAATGTACTTAATCTTTGATCCTGAAATGGAGGACTTCCCAGGTGCTCGCGAAGAAATTGAAGAATATGTGTTCAACATTGGCCAAACAGGTGAATGGAAGACCCAGAACTTCACTGCAATGTCGATGTCAACAAATGAAGTGAGTTATACCTTCTACAGTGAAGATTTAGATAAACTAAATGACGCTGTAAAAATGGTAGAAGGCGTTATGAGTAAAAATGACGGCTTGGAAGACGTATCATCAAGTGCAGAGGATGCATTCGTTGAGTATACATTCAATGTAGAACAAGATGAGTTACTGCAGTATGGATTAACAACGGGTCAAATCGTGATGATGTTAAGCCCTGCACACACACAAGATATATTAACAACAGTTGAAAAAGACGGTAACGAATTAGAAGTAATTGTCCAACAAGAGCAAGCAGCACAACCAAAGTCAATTGACGATATTTTAGCTAAACAAGTACAGACAGCACTTGGTACAACAATGCCGCTTTCTGAGCTTGTTACAGTTGAAAAAGGAACAACTCTAAACACACTGGCACGTAGTAAAGGTGAATACTACGCAACCGTTTCAGGAACCATCCTTGGGGATGATATTTCAAAAGCAACCTCAGAAGTAGAAAAGGCCATTGATAAATTAGAGTTACCTAAAGGTGTTACAATCGGCGTTGCTGGTGTCCAGGCGGATATGGATGAGACATTTACACAGCTTGGTATGGCGATGCTTGCGGCAATCGCAATTGTGTACTTTATCCTGGTTGTAACCTTCCGTGAAGGTGTCGCACCATTTGCGATTCTATTCTCATTACCATTTGCGGTCATTGGTTCATTTGTCGGACTATTAATCGCAGGTGAAACCATCTCTGTATCTGTTATGATGGGTCTACTGATGTTAATCGGTATCGTTGTAACGAATGCCATTGTACTAGTAGACAGGATCATTCATATGGAACGCGATGGTCTGACAATGCGTGAAGCAGTTCTAGAAGCTGGAGCAACACGTCTTCGCCCAATCCTAATGACAGCACTGGCAACAATCGGTGCATTAATTCCATTAGCTATTGGCACAGGCGGTGGCGGCTTAATCTCGAAAGGTCTAGGTATTACCGTAATCGGTGGTTTAGCAAGTTCAACCTTATTAACATTAATTGTTGTACCAATCGTTTATGAAATACTATCTAAGATTTTCAAGAAAAACCGTAGAGAAGTTGAAGAAAACTAATAGATTCTTTTCGTTGAGCCCTACAAGGTGAGTTTTCATCTTGTCGGGCTTTTTTTTATAGGAAGTTTGGCAGGCAGAAAACGGGTCCTCATGAAGGTTCCATGAGGACCATTTCAAATGAAAAATCGGAAAAGTAGTCCTCATGAAGGTTCCATGAGGACCATTTCGAATGAAAAATCGGAAAAGTAGCTCTCATAAAGGTTCCATGAGGACCATTTCGAACGAAAAATCGGAAAAGTAGTCCTCATGAAGGTTCCATGAGGACCATTTCGAACGAAAAATTGGAAAAGTAGCTCTCATGGAGGTTCCATGAGGACCATTTCGAATGAAAAATCGGAAAAGTAGTCCTCATGAAGGTTCCATGAGGACCATTTCGAACGAAAAATTGGAAAAGTAGCTCTCATGGAGGTTCCATGAGTACCATTTCAATCGAAAAATCGGAAAAGTAGCTCTCATGGAGGTTCCATGAGGACCATTTCGAATGAAAAATCGGAAAAGTAGCTCTCGTGAAGGTTCCATGAGGGCCATTTCGAACGAAAAATCGGAAAAGTAGTCCTCATGAAGGTTCCACAGAATTGTTCAAAATCGATTAAATCAAGAACCGGTTGAGCGATAATGCTTAACACCAAATTGCCAGACAAGTAAACACGGTAGAATAAACAGGCAGCCCAGGAGAGGAATCATCATATAAACATACTCATTTCCATCACTTTTTCCGAGGATAAACTGTAATGGCAGGTAGTTTACCGTTCCAAAGGGGATCACATAAGTAAAGAAGCGAGCGACCCATTTATGATATATATTTAACGGATATTGTGCCATCTCTCTGCCGCCATCAGTAAAGATATTTGCGACTTCAAGCCCTTGGATGGTCCAAAAACACATGGTGGCGGCTAGCATGTAGATGCCTGTAAAAATAAGAACCCCACTAGTAATCATAAACAAAAGTGTCAGCCCTTTAATCACTCCCCATTCAATGGGCAAATTACTCAAAGCCCAAACCAAAACAAACCCGCTTTGAAGGAGTCGGCCGAATCTCGTAAATTCAAATTTCGAGCCGAGTACCTGAATAAAGGTGCTCTGTGGTCTAACGAGTATTCGGTCAAATTCTCCATTCACAACGAGACTAGAAAAGCTGTCAAAGCCACGTGCAAAGCATTCACTAATTGCAAATGCCATATGGATAACACCAAAACAAAGAGCCACTTCGAAAAATTGCCAGCCCTTGATTTGGCCAAAGCGTTCAAATAATAAGTAAAGACCGGCAAAGACGGTAAAGGGAATAAAAAACTGACCCAGTGACAGCAGCCAGAATGAGGTCCGGTACTGCATTTGTGATTTAAAGAGAATTAAAAGATACTTGCCATACAGTTTCAACAAAAATCAGCCTCCTTGTACAACGACTCTTTTTAACGCACCGTTAAGAGCCATCCTTCCTAACCAAACGAGCACAACTAGGTACACAAGCTGAATGCCAATCCCAATTATTGCCTCATTTTGTGGGATGTGACCTGAATAGACTCTAAAGGGAAAATCAGCCGTCCAGCGAAACGGAAGAAAATAGGCGATTTTTTGCAGCCATAATGGCATTAATGGTACCGGGATGACTAAGCCGGCAAAGAACTCACCAATTACCCCGAACACCAGTAATGATCCTACTGGAGAGAGCGTCGCAAATACAGAAATATAAATAAACATTGAAATTGCTACTAAAAGCAATAATCCGATTAGCAGTGTCACCACAAATAATAGAAAGGTGGTGAAGCTTGGCGGAATAGTTAAGTTGTATGGTTCCGGCAAAAATACTGCAATGATGAGAATGGGAAAACAGCGTAGTATGGCACTGGATAACCGTTGGGCGAGAAGCTTTGCATACCAAAAGCCATATAGACCCGTTGGACGACAAAGCTCATAGGCGATGTTCCCGCTAGTAATGAGATCAAATAACTCATTATCACGAAACCAAAGCATAATAAAAGTCAAAAAAGCCTGTTGTAGCCATATGTAGGTAATTAATTCCTGTAATGAGATAGGCGGAGTTTTAGTGGCATGTTCATAGAAAGCTTGGAAAACCATAATCGCAATAAATCCCCAGAAGAACTGTGTCGCCACTCCCGCTAGTGCGGCGGCTCGATATTGCATCCCATTTAGGAGTCGTAGCTTTAAAACGGATAGATACACACTCATATTTGGAACTCCTTATAAAGCTGGAGGATTGTTTCTTCTATTGGCTGGGCTTCAATAGTGACATCCAATAATTCGACCCTTGTCGACAGTTGGGTGATAACCTCAGATGTACGGATCTGGTCAGTATCTACAGCTATCACTGCTCGTTCAGGCGACCATGAAAGGATTGTAGTCCCTGGGATATCTAGTGATTTTTGATGTTTTCGGTAATCCGCTGTAATGATTTTTTGCGATCCAAACCGCTTTCTCATCTCCTCTAAATTTCCATCATACAATAAACTCCCCTTGCCAATTAAGAGCACTCGATCAGCTAACGCCTCGATGTCACTCATATCGTGAGTAGTAAGGATAACCGTAACTCCCCGTTCTTTATTAATAGTTTTGATGAACTGTCGGACCGCAATTTTTGAAATAGCATCCAGACCAATAGTGGGTTCGTCTAAAAATAAAATTTGGGGATTATGGATGAGCGAAGCGGCAATTTCACAGCGCATCCGTTGACCTAAGCTTAATTGTCGGACAGGTGTATGGATAATGCTTTGCAATTCAAGCGTTTCAATGAGCAGGTCAATCGTAGATTTATATTGTTCTTGCGGAACTTTATAGATATCTTTTAAAAGTTCGAAAGAATCGATAACGGGAACATCCCACCAAAGCTGCGAGCGCTGACCAAAAACTACCCCGATATTTTTAACATACTGAGTGCGATCCTTCCAAGGTGTGTAACCCATAATGGTACAGCTCCCTTGTTCAGGTACGAGAATCCCGCTCATGATTTTAATCGTTGTCGATTTTCCTGCACCATTTGGCCCGATATAGCCGACAATTTCACCTTGATTAATGGTGAAGGAAATATCCTTTAGGGCCTCAACAATGGTATGCTCTCGAAAAAAAAGGGCCTTTGTTGCTTGGCGTATTCCTGCTGATCGTTTGGCCACCTTAAATGATTTACTGATTCCTTCTACATAAATCATCCTTTTCCCCTCCTACTTTTGAGTCACAGAGGAAGATTTTAACACTGGATATTGTAAGTTGTCAATAATTTTCTGAATTTTACCACCGTAAGAGTGTGACTGGAAAAATTCACAAATTCTCCATAAGCTTATTTGTCTGTTTTTTTATAAAATAAAGCTAGAACTCTAGGAAGGAAGTGGAATATGCCTTTAAAATCTCGAACAGAGTCGAAGGAATTTAGAATTATGAAGTCATTAAATGGAAGAATGCAGTTGTCTTCAGACGATAAACAACATTATCTAAACCTGAAGAAAGGCTATGAAGGTGAAGTAAAGTTCGACTCGTTGACAGCCAGTCTCGATAGTAAATTTTACATTTTGAATGACTTGCTACTTAAGAGCAACAATACAACCTTTCAAATTGATAGTCTACTCATTACCCAAGCGTTGATAATTCTTTGCGAAGTAAAAAATTATGAGGGAGATTATTATTACAAAGATGATGGATTTTACATGTGTACGAACAGTAAAGAAATCACTAATCCTTTACACCAGTTACATCGCAGTGAGACCTTACTCCGGCAATTACTCCAAAAACAGGGCTTCAATTTGCCGATAGATGGCAATCTCATTTTTATCCATCCTGAATTCTTCTTATATCAAGCTCCCCAAAATAAGCAAATTATCTTTTCACCACAATTACCTAGTTTTATGAAAAACTTAAGCGCAAAACCATCCAACCTAAACGGAAATCAACGTAAAATTGCAGATTTTTTACTTAGTGCGCATATCACAGATTCACCTTATACACAGGTACCGACTTATGAATATGGCGGACTGCGGAAGGGGTGTAAATGTGGGGTTTGTGACTCATTTGATGTGATTTGTGGTGAACGGAAAATTAGGTGTATGAATTGTGGATCCGAAGAGACTATTGAATTAGCTGTTTTACGTAGTACAGAAGAGTTTATTCTTCTTTTTCCAAAACAAAGAATTACTACTAATATGATTCATGATTGGTGTAAGGTTGTAAAATATAAAAAGAGAATTAGAAATATATTATTAACACGCTATATTTTAGTGGGCCATGGAAAGTATTCATACTTTGAAACAACAAAATAAAATGATATTGAATTTATCGTATCAGTCTAGCTCAAGGTTGGGTTCATGTGGCCAACTTTCCTGATTATTTAGTTGAAATGTGCTTCATGGACCCTTCATGAGGACTACTTTTCGGATTTCTCGGTTGAAATGTGCTTCATGGACCCTTCATGAGGACTACTTTTCGGAATTCTCGGTTGAAATGTGCTTCATGGACCCTTCATGAGGACTACTTTTCGGATTTCTCGGTTGAAATGTGCTTCATGGACCCTTCATGAGGACTACTTTTCGGATTTCTCGAATGAAATGTGCTTCATGGACCCGTCATGAGGACTACTTTTCGGATTTCTCGGTTGAAATGTGCTTCATGGACCCTTCATGAGGACTACTTTTCGGATTTCTCGAATGAAATGTGCTTCATGGACCCGTCATGAGGACTACTTTTCGGATTTCTCGAATGAAATGTGCTTCATGGACCCGTCATGAGGACTACTTTTCGGATTTCTCGGTTGAAATGTGCTTCATGGACCCTTCATGAGGACTACTTTTCGGATTATCTGATCGAAATGTGCTTCATGAGACCACTTTTATGAATTACCCAAAAAAACGGTCACCACGAACCCTTCGTGATGGCCGTTTTTAAATCCCTTTTAGTAATCATCTCTAACGTTTCTTCATCATACCTTCCTGAGCCATCTTGACAAGCTCACGGACCATGCTACCGCCAAGTCTGCCGCCAACTTTACCTGCTTGCTCGGAAGTAAGCTGCCCATTATAACCTTTTTTTAGTGGTACTCCTACCTCTGAGGCAGCTTCAAACTTTGCATCCTCTGGGCTTGCAGAGCCAGCAACCTTTGCCTTTAACTCATCCAGCCCGGCCCTTGCTGCCGGAACGAGAATTTTATTTCTTCTTTTTGTCATTAGATTTCCCTCCTTTAGGTATAGGATTTCCAAAATGGTAAAATTAATCAATAATGTCTGGCAAAATTCTGGTTTTTTCAGTATAATGACATCAAAATCATTCAGAAAAATCAATGATAAAGAGAGTAGTTTTCTGTGAGGTCGTAGCGAGTCAGGAGTGGTGAGAGCCTGATACTTTTTGCAGATTACGAAGCGCACTTTTGAGATGCTTACTTGAAAATAGTAGAGTAAGCCGGAGAAATCTCCGTTAACAAACTAAGCTGGTTCTTTTTGAACAAGTAGAGTGGTACCGCGAGTTGAACTCTCGTCTCTTCATAATAGAGACGGGAGTTTTTTGTTTTTTATTAGATAAAGGAGGGTAACAAGGATGAATTATAAGCAAGAGTTAGCTGAGATTTTATTCGTAGCACTTGAGCAGGAGATTCAAGTAAGTGAACTTGAAATGCTAATCGAGAAACCCAAAAGCCAAACACATGGGGATTTAGCCTTTCCATGTTTTACTTTAGCGAAAAAGAAAAGGAAATCTCCAAACATCATTGCGCAGGAACTGAGCGAAAAGATCCAATCCCCAACCTTTGAAAAGGTAGAAGTCGTGGGGGCATACCTTAATATCTTTTTAAATAAACAGCTGGTTTCAAAAGAAATAGTGACGGAAATCAGTAAGATAAAAGAAAATTACGGTGCGCAAAACCTGGGTAAGGGCGCAAACGTAACAATAGATATGTCATCGCCCAATATTGCCAAGCCGTTCTCAATGGGGCATTTGCGTTCCACGGTGATCGGCAATGCATTAGCACATATCGTCGAAAAATGCGGATACCAACCGATAAAGATCAACCATATTGGTGACTGGGGAACACAGTTTGGAAAATTAATTACTGCTTATAAGCTTTGGGGCAATCCTGAAATAGTAAAACAAAACCCAATAAAAGAATTGTTAACACTCTATGTCAAGTTTCATGAGGAAGCAGAAGCGGACCCGGCACTAGTTGAGCAGGGGCGGAGCTGGTTTAAGAGACTTGAAGATGGCGATGAGGAAGCATTGGAACTATGGAAGTGGTTTCGTGATGAATCGCTAAAGGAATTCTCACGGATCTATGACTTAATGAATGTCGAATTTGATTCGTTTGCTGGGGAAGCCTTTTACAATGACAAAATGGACCGTGTCGTTCAACTGCTTGAGGAAAAACAGTTACTAGTAGAATCGAAACAGGCACAAGTAGTGGAATTAACCTCTGAGGAACTTCCGCCTTGCTTAATAAAAAAATCAGACGGTGCTACCCTGTATGCGACTCGTGATTTAGCCGCCGCCATTTATCGTAAGGAAAACTATGACTTTGATCTTTCCTTATATGTGGTTGGTAATGAACAAAGCCTTCACTTTAAGCAGCTTATGGCAGTATTAAAAAAGATGGGATATGAGTGGGCAGAGAAAATGGTCCATATTCCGTTCGGAATGATGCTTAAGGACGGAAAGAAAATGTCGACTAGAAAAGGTAAGGTTGTATTATTGGAGGAAGTTCTAAACGAGTCAATCGCGTTAGCTAGGCATAGTATTGAAGGAAAGAATCCAAGTCTCGTAAGTAAGGATGAAGTGGCCAAGCAAGTGGGCGTTGGGGCAGTCATGTTCCATGATTTGAAAAATTTTCGGATGAATGATATTGAATTTTCACTAGAGGAAATGCTTCGCTTTGAAGGAGAAACCGGCCCATATGTCCAATACACGTTTGCTCGGGCATGCTCAATTTTACGAAAGGCGAATTGGCAAGATGATAGAATTCCACAGTCGTTTGATACCAACTGGGAAAAGGAGTGGAAGGTTGTTAGCATGCTGCTTGAATTCCCAAATGCAATAAACCGAGCCTTTGAGAACTTTGATCCATCACAAGTGGCAAAATATATTATTGACCTTTCCCAAGCATTCAATAAATTTTATGGAGAAGTAAAGATCCTCGAAGAAAACACGGAGCAGCAGGCCCGCTTAGCACTTGTATTTGCGGTTACCGTTGTTCTTAAAGAAGGCCTGCGGTTACTGGGAATGGAAGCGCCTGAGGAAATGTAAGCGTGGACCCTTCATTTTTGGTTGATTTTGGTATAAAATAGAATTTGAATCCTGTGGGGGGAATTAGAATGAGCGAATTACTGTTTAATAATGTTCAACTAACAAGAAGTTACTTTCTTAAAAATGTAAGTGCACTAGACGATGGTCTTGTGGATGTACAACCTGATGGCTTTAACAACACGCTACATTGGCATATTGGTCATGTATTAACAGTGGCCGAGCAATTAATGTTTGGTTTTCCGGAAAACACTAATAACTTACCTGTAAACTATAAAGAATTATTCGCGCGCGGAACAAAACCGGCTGATTGGCAAGGGCAAGTTCCCTCTGTCAAAGAATTGGTTGAAAAGTTAACTGACCAACTTACACGGATGAATGATATTCCGGTAGAGAGCATAAACAAAAAGCTAGAGTCGCCATTTCTTGGTTGTAAAACATTTGGGGAACTGGTAAACTTTTGTTTATTCCATGAGAACTTACATTTAGGACAAATCCAAGCAATGAAACGTATGATTGAAACCGCTCAAGCAAAATAATAATAGGAAAGATCGTTTCTGCATTTGTAGAAACGTTTTTTCGTCATATAGGAAATTATAAAATAATTTAGTTGGGGATAACTTTGAAATAGTTATCTGAATCCAGCTCCAGCGCCCAGCGACTAGTGGACTTCGCTCTCCTCCTTACGATAAGTCAACATCGAATCGCTAACGCTCTTCGTGTTTCCTTTATCTCATGCGGAGCGCTCCAGTCCATACGTCGCAAAACGGGCGCTTGCGCCTTTTGTTCATTTTGAATTACTTGTAACTCAAAAAGAGAGGATGTCTACCTGTCTTATGAATAGACAATTGCCAAAAGATAGCCCGAAAGACAAGATATGGACCAAAGATTTTGTTCTTATTGTTTTCGCTAACTTTTTTATCTTTTTAGGGTTTCAAATGACTTTACCAACGATTCCTTTATTTGTTCAGCAATTAGGAGGAAGTGACCAGTTAATTGGTTATGTTGTTGGGATTTTTACCTTTTCTGCCTTGCTCCTCCGTCCTTATGCAGGACATTCTCTTGAATCAAAAGGGAGGGGATTTGTTTATTTACTCGGACTCACCATTTTTGTCCTTTCTGTCGGAGCCTTTGGATTTGCGACGAGTATGGCCTTCTTATTTTTCATTCGAGTTGTTCAAGGTGTTGGTTGGGGATTTTCAACAACGGCATCAGGAACGATTGCTACCGATTTAATTCCCGCATCGAGGCGCGGTGAGGGGATGGGGTATTTTGGTTTATCGGGTAATCTCGCCTTGGCATTTGGGCCATCACTGGGTCTTACCTTAGCCGGTGTGATTACCTTTAAACAACTATTCTTAATTTGCGGTGGTTTAGGATTAGCTGCCTTGCTGCTATCATCAAAAATCAGCTACAAGAAGGTTGACAAAGATTTCAAAAGGCAATCCAAGCAAAAGCTAGATATATACGAAAAGAGTGCCTTAAAGCCTTCGATGCTTTTGTTCTTCCTTACGGTAACCTTTGGAGGAATTGCTGCCTTTTTGCCACTTTATACAACTGAAAAGGGCATTTCCGGTATTCAGTGGTACTTCCTTCTTTACGCGATTGCATTGATGGTTTCGCGAACTTTTGGTGGGCAATTATATGATAAAAAAGGGCATCAGGCAATATTTATACCAGGAACCTTGTTAATTTTGACAGCAATGATTTTGTTAGCATGGTTACCAAATAGTTTTATCCTGTATCTAGCGGCAATTTTGTATGGACTAGGGTTTGGAACGGTTCAACCTGGCTTACAAGCGTGGGCGATTGAAAAGTCCCCTGTAAACAGAAGAGGAATGGCAAATGCTACCTTCTTTTCTTTTTTCGATTTAGGTGTGGGAATTGGTGCAATCGCCTTCGGTCAAATTAGCCATCTTTTCGGCTATGGGAGTATTTTTATAGCATCAGCATTATCGGTTTTTATTTCCATCGCCCTTTATGTATTTATTTTATATAATGATCGGCGGCTAGCTGTTATAAAGCAAGGAAACGTTTAAGGGATTAGCTAAGCTAATCCTTTTTTTTTGTTATTAAAGGCCGATAAGGGAAGGTTAATAATTGAAAAGTAATGAAAAGCCTGAATCTTACCATTAGTCCTAATGCTGTTGACATACTCGAGAGGCAATTTTATAATCAAATCGCGAATAAATGAGTGTCGACTTTTGTCGAAATATTATTTTTACTTTTCTTCTACACAAAATTGTTTGGACACCAGGAAAAAAAGGAGAGACAAAAATGAAATTTGTTTTATTTTTAGCAGCATTAATTATTATCTTTTTACTTGCTTATATCGTTAGTAACAATAAAAGAGGGATTAAAATAAGGCCAATTGTAACCATGCTGGTTTTGCAGCTGCTGTTTGCCTTTTTACTTCTTAATACAGAAATAGGGTTTGTCATCATAAACGCAGTCTCAGCTTTGTTTGATCATATTCTAAGTTATGCGGCAGAGGGAATAAACTTTGTGTTCGGAGGAATGGCAAATGAAGGGGAAGGTCCATTTTTCTTAACCGTTCTGTTACCTATCGTTTTTATTTCTGTACTAATCGGGATTGCTCAGTATATTAAGGTCCTTCCCGTCATCATTCGTTACCTTGGCTTAATTTTAAGTAAAGTAAATGGAATGGGTAAACTGGAATCCTATAATGCTGTGGCTTCAGCTGTTTTTGGCCAGTCCGAGGTGTTTATCTCTGTGAAAAAACAGCTTCCCTATATCCCTGAACATCGTCTTTATACATTGTGTACGTCTGCAATGTCAACGGTTTCGGCATCGATACTGGGGGCTTATATGACGATGATTGAACCGAAATATGTAATAACGGCACTAGTATTGAATTTATTCGGTGGATTTATTATTGCTACTATCATTAATCCATATGAAGTTTCAGAAGAGGAAGATATTATTACTTTTCAAGAAGAGGAGAAACAAACATTTTTTGAAGTAGTAGGCGAATATATTTTAGATGGTTTCAAGGTTGCCATCATTGTTGGGGCGATGGTCCTTGGATTTGTGGCAATAATTAGTATGATTAACCATATATTTGAAGTAATATTTGGCATTAGTTTTCAAATGGTTCTTGGATACGTATTTGCACCGTTTGCTTTTATTATTGGGGTGCCTGCAGGTGAAGTGGTTAAGGCTGGTACGATTATGGCAACTAAATTGTTATCCAATGAGTTTGTTGCTATGATCGATTTAGTGAAAATCACTGATTCCATCTCAAGTAAAACGGTGGGAATCATTTCGGTGTTCCTTGTTTCCTTTGCAAACTTTTCCTCCATCGGAATTATCTCAGGTGCGGTGAAAGGGTTGAATGAAAAGAAGGGTAATCAAGTAGCAAAATTCGGGTTAAAATTGCTTTATGGTGCTACACTCGTAAGCCTGTTAACAGCAGCCGTTACTAGTTTAATGCTCTAATAAAAAGGCACGTATAAGAAAACAACCACCGAAGCTTCAGTCAGTGGTTGTTTTTTTTGTTTTCTTTATTAAAAAGTAGATGACTCCTAGAATAACAGCTCCAATAATAATTGGTAATGTATACTGATGGGCATATTCCTCAATATTTGACCAATTTTCTCCTAACACATGTCCTAAGTAAAGGAAAAGAATCGTCCATGGGATGACAGCCGCCACTGTATAAAGCGTAAATTTAGTAAAGGACATTTTAGCAATACCAGCAGGAATGGAAATGGCGTGTCTAACTACAGGTATAAAGCGGGCAAAGAAGATGACCCCACCACCATACTTCTTAAACCATAGTTCGGAATGATCGATATGTTTCTTTTTGATGAATATATACTTACCGTATTTCTCCAAAAATGGACGTCCACCGTAATATCCGGCCCAATAGATGAACAATTGAGCTAAGGTTCCGCCAATCGTTCCAGCAATGATTGCCCCTGGATATCCGATACTTCCTTGTGAAATCATAAAACCGCCATAGCCTAAGACAATTTCACTGGGGATGACCTCAATCATTAATCCTAAGGCAATGCCTAAATAACCTAAATCTGATAAGAACTCTAAAACTGAAAAAATAAATTCTTTCATACTTCACCTTCACTTTTATGATTTTACTTTTATTAGTTTATAACAGTTTGACCAATAATGAAATAAAATCGATTATAGATAAAGAAGACAACGGAAATCCCCGCTGTCTCTGTTAAACTTGCCTGTTGATTGGAGCTCCAGGCACTTCGCTTTCCGCGGGCAGTCCGGGAGCCTCCTCGGAGCAATGCTCCTGCGGGGTCTCCCGCGACTTGCTCTTCCCACAGGAGTCTTCGTGCCTTCCGCTCCAATCAACAGAGTTAGTAAAATCAACATTTATTTTTAACAGAGACTTACTTCTATAAACTCAAGGATTTACTGGAGGTAAACATGTAATTGCGATGATGATAGCGGATGCTGTAGACGATGCCCATTGCAAACATATTGCCCATTAACGAACTGCCGCCATAGCTAATAAATGGTAATGGAATTCCTGTAATCGGCAACACTTGGATAGTCATCCCAACATTTTGGAAGACATGGAAGGTCAGCATACTTATAATTCCGGTACAAACATATGTATTAAAGGGGTCATTTGTGTCTAAAGCCGTCTTGATTAAATGGTAGATTAATAGAAAGAAGAGGCCAATTACGATACTGCCCCCGACAAAGCCGTATTCCTCGCCGATGATACTAAAGATAAAGTCGGTATGCCCTTCAGGGATATATACTTCCCGATTGCCAAAACCTTTGCCTGAAATGAGACCAGAACCAATAGCACTTAAAGATTTTAACAGATGGTAGCCAGAACTGCTTGAATGGTTAAAGGGGTCAAGCCAAGCATAAATACGATTAAATTTATATTCCTGTACATGAAGATACTTTTCAAGAATTTCAGGTTTGTATACGACCAGATAAATCAAAGAAACGGCAAGGGCAGCGCCAGAGCTAAAAATCGGTAAAATGATTTTCCATGTTATGCCCGAAACTAAGATAAAGCCCGCTAATATCGACAGTAATACTAACGATGTTCCTAAATCATTTTGTTTCATAATGAAAAAAATAGGGAGACCAGTGGTTACAGCTAATTTTATTAATAGCAAGAAGTCGGTTTTGAATCCTTTCTCCAGGTATTTTTCCTGATGCTGTACGGCAACTCGGCTTAGCGCTAAAATCAAAAAGGTTTTGACAAATTCTGAAGGTTGAATCGAACCAAGTTTTGGAATGATAAACCAGCTTTTTGCACCGTTTCGGATGGGGGCAATACTTTCAGGTGCGACGAGAATCGCAATAAGCAATACAATGCCAAATCCATACAAATACCAGGAAAGCCGCTTGTACTGATAACTATCAAAGAAAATTGCGATAGAAATAATAGCTGCACCAACGAGATACCAGAAAATTTGCATCAATAAAAAATTCCTGCCAACGTATTGTTCTGAAGCTTGTGCACTATATATGGCTACACAACTAACTAGGAAAAAAAGAAACAAAATCAATGTTAACGTCCAGTCAAATCGTTCAACTTTTTTTGTGGAATTGTCCATATGTCACACCCGTTTTTTTTCATAATGGCTGTGTTAAACTTGGCTGTTGATTGGAGCTCCAGGCACTTCGCTTTCCGCGGGCGGTCGGTGAGCCTCCTCGGCGCATTCGCGCCTGTGGGGTCTCACCCTGACCTGCTAGTCCCGCTGGAGTCTCGTGCCTTCCGCTTCAATCAACAGGGTTAGAAAAATCAACAATAATGTTTAACACAGCCTTCATAATTTAATTGTTTACTAATAATGATAATATTACGTAACATTTCCTGATTAGGCAAATAGTTACAATAATTAAGACGATTAATTACGGAGGTTTGTTTCATTTTACAGAATATAAAAAGCACGGCCTTTTGGCCGTGCTACATGAGGTATTTTAGAAACATGGTGGCAATCCCAAAGTAAGTGAGCAAGGAAAAGATGTCATTGATAGTTGTTATTAAAGGACCAGAGGCGACGGCAGGGTCTATATTTAAACGAAATAAAATCAACGGTATGATGGTTCCTGCAAGCGTTCCGATAATAAGCGTAAAAAATAGCGAACAGCCGACAACAGCACCTAAAACAAGGCTTCCTTGCCAAAAATATGCGATGATAGATATCAGTATCGCACAGGTAAGGCCAATCGTGACTCCAACCCCGAGCTCACGTGAAATTAATCGAACAATGACTCCTTTATTGATATCATGGGAAATGAGTCCTCTGACAACAACCGCAAGCGATTGCGTTCCAGTGTTTCCAGTCATTCCGGCAATCATCGGCATAAAGAAAGCAATCGCAACAACCTGATCGAGTGTATTTTCAAAACTGCTAATAATTTTTCCAGATATGAGACCGATAAATAAAAGCAAGATTAACCAGGGGAGCCGTCTAGCGGCAGCAACTAATGTCTTTGTTTCAAAGTCAATCGATTTTCCTGTTGCGGATAGCTTTTCGATATCTTCATTTGCTTCCTGTATGACAACGTCAAGGACATCATCAACCGTTACGATTCCGACAAGGATATTATCATCATCTACAACTGGCATGGCCAGAAAGTCATATCGTTCTGTCATCTGAGCGACCACTTCTTGGTCGGTGGTCACGTTTACTGCTATCACGCGCTCATACATGATGTCTTTGATCTTTTCACTAAGGTCTCCTAATAGTAAATCTCTGTAGGAGACAACGCCAACTAGTTTTCGTTCTTCATCGACAACATACAAATAATTAATCGACTCAGCAAACTCGGCAAATGTCTTTAACTTATCTATTGCTTCCCTAATGGTGTAGTTATTGCGAATCCACACAAACCGGTTAGTCATAATTCTCCCGGCCGTTTCTGGCGGATAATTCAGGATATCACTTACGGCTTTTGACTCTTCTATTTTCATTCCTGAAAGGAGCGAATCCTTTTTCTCAGGAGATAATTCATTTAATAATAGTGCTAAGTCATCGTTGTCCATTAAATCGAGTACTTTACTAGACTTCTCGATGCCAAGTTTATTTAATACTTCAAGTTGTTCTTCTTTATCGAGTTCCTCCATGAGGTCAGCAAGCATATCGAAATTTAAATATAAAAGATATCGTGCTTTATGTTTTTCAGGTAAATCCTCGTAAATCTTTGCTATATCATAAGGCTGGAGTTCTTCGAGAAAAGCCTTAAATTCGTCTTTTTTGTTTTCTTTTAAAATTTTTATAATATGGAGAGTAAGTTCATCTTGTGACATATCTTTAATCATCAGGTACACTCCTTCCCGGGGTCGTGCCGTTTCAACTAGATGCGAATTTAGGAGTTATTGCTAATCCTAAAGTAAATAATAATATATGATAAGTAAAACTAGTATGTGTAAATAATATAGAAATCAAGTGATCCATTCAAAACCACATTATAAAGTATTTCAGTTATATATCAAACCACCTAAATGTAAAAGAATTGAAATAAGTATTTCCGCCTATAAACTGATAAAATGGTAATGAATGGTGAATTTCCAGTCATGCTTTAGGATTTACAGTTCTTTTTGATCGGAGGAGTTGGCATTGAAAAAGCGTCATCAAGATATACGCGATCTAGTCTATGTACATTTAAATCAAGCAGATCAGTATGTACTGTCATATGGTATCGAATTTGCTGAATTCGCTGCTGCTTTTTCGGGTTCGTTAAATCATTTACTGTTATTAAAACATCGCTTTGATGATGCTGATTTTAATATGCATACACTGCTGGAATATTGTCCAGAGGAAAGAATAAATAATCTAGCTGCAGATGATGTGTATGGTTACGGTGATTTTTGTTGGATTGATTTTAGTGATGAAGATGTGTTGAATGAACTCACAGGTCAGGAAATGGCTGAATTATTATACTTAGGACATCAAAAGCAGCATTTAAAACTGCCTTTTTATAATAAACTTGAAAACCGTTTTGTCTATTTAGCGCATGATGATGGTTTTTTTAATAAAACCTATTACCGCAGCTTTAAGGACTTTTTCCATGTTCTAAGTGTGGCGATTACTGATAAATTAGGGGCATTAAAGCTTGAAAAATCGCTATTGGGCATTAAAAGAAAACGGTCCTATCCGCCAATAAATAAAGAAATTTTCCTATCGTTAACCCCTTTTATCAAGGAGGGTATATGTATTTCTTTACGGGATATAGATCTCCAGCGAGGACGACTTGAAATTCCAGTTTGGATTATTGGAGATTTTGCTTCAATGGATGATATGTATGAGGGATATGAACAAATTGTCAGCGAACCCTCTCATGCAAAAATCATCTTTGATAAAAAAACAAAAGAATGGAAGTTGCACCTCAGTTAATCTCTCCGGTGAATAGGGGAGATTTTTCTTAGGAGAAACCTCTATACTTGCAAATAATGGTTTTTAGGCAAGCAATTGTGTCATAAAGTAATAATTAGGAAATAGTAAAAAAAAGTCATGAAAAAACACGTAAGCTACATTCTTTTTTTAACTAATAAAGTGGTAAAATATATATCGTGAATGAGAATATGGAGGTTTAGTATGAAAACAAAAATTGGTTTATTATACGGAGGTAAATCTGCCGAACATAAAGTATCCTTACAAACGGCTCTTGCTGTTATTGGGGCACTGGATCTTGAAAAATTTGAAATACATCCGATTTACATAAATGAAGAAGGTCAATGGATCAAAGGACCACAACTAACTGGCCCAGTTGAAAACGTAAGTGCACTAGGGTTTTCTGGCGATAATCAGGTCTCAACATTATCTTTAGCACCAGCACTTTTTCACTCCGGCACACAAGCGAACGAGCCGTTGGATGTCATTTTTCCGCTATTGCATGGTCCGAATGGGGAAGATGGAACAGTACAAGGATTACTTGAGCTGTTAAACCTTCCTTATGTCGGTAATGGAGTGCTTGCCTCCGCGGCTGGTATGGATAAGGTTATGATGAAGAATGTATTTGCGCAAGCGGGACTTGCGCAAGTGAATTACCTTGCCTTTATTAAAAGTGAATGGGAGAAAGAGAAAGCAACTGTTTATACAAAAGTGGAACAAGAGCTAGGATACCCATGTTTTGTAAAGCCGGCTAATTTGGGCTCAAGCGTGGGGATCAGTAAGTGTTCTAATCAATCTGAATTAGAGGCTGCCTTTATAGAGGCCTTCCAGTTTGACCGTAAAGTCATTATTGAAGAAGGTGTGGTCGCTCGTGAAATTGAGGTTGGTATTCTCGGTAATGATGAACCGGAATGCTCTGTCCCTGGCGAAATTGTTGCGAAGAAGGACTTTTATGATTATAAAGCGAAATATGAAGATGGCGATACAGCGATGATTATTCCAGCGGATGTAACGGATACGGAATATCAACATATTAAAGAGATGGCAATAAAGGCCTTTAAAGCACTCGATTGCTCTGGTCTTGTCCGCGCAGACTTCTTCCTGACTAAGGATGGAAGGGCACTAATCAATGAAGTAAATACCATGCCGGGTTTTACCCCATTTAGCATGTTCCCGCTTTTATGGAAGCATACAGGGGTTGAATATCCGCAATTGATTGAACGTCTGGTCAACCTGGCAAAAGAAAGACATACCCAAAAACAAAATATAAAATATACTTTTTAAAAGGAAAAGCTTAAGCGACTGGGTCAGGGAAAAAGAGGTTCATTTTTTCCTAGGGGCGACAGGCACTGGAGGGCCAGCAGATGAAGTCGTGCATTTTGACTTCAGCTGATGGACCGAAGTGACCCCGAGCCCCTAGTCGCTGAAGCTAGACAAAAGGACGGTGACACGGTAAATAGCCGTGTCTGTTTTTTTAGTTAAAGCGGGAGGTACATGAGGAATGATAAAAAGAACATTAAAACAGGTCTCCGAGATGGTTTCAGCAAAAAATGAGATATCTTCATTTGCTGAAACAATGATTACGGGTGTTTCCATTGACTCTAGGGATATTGCACAGGGTAATTTGTTTATTCCTTTTAAAGGGGAACAGTCTGATGGCCATAAATATGTAGAGGATTCGATTCGAAAGGGAGCGGCGGCAGCCTTGTGGCAGAGTGATGTTCCTAATCCCCCGTCACATTTACCGATTTTGATTGTCGATGACTGTTTGGAGGCTTTGCAGGAACTAGCCAGAAAGTACCGAAATGAACTTGCTGTAAAGGTTGTGGGGATTACTGGAAGTAATGGAAAAACAACCACAAAAGATATGACTGCTGGCTTGCTTGCAACAAAGTATAAGGTCAAAAAAACAGCAGGCAATTTTAATAATCAGATTGGACTTCCTTTGACTGTACTAGATATGGATGAGGATACCGAAATAGCTGTCTTAGAAATGGGGATGAGTGGAAGAGGAGAGATTGAATTTCTCACAAAGCTTGCTCGCCCTGATGCAGTTGTGATAACAAATATTGGAGAATCACACCTACTTGACCTTGGATCAAGAGAGGGGATTGCAGAAGCAAAGCTTGAAATTTTGCAAGGACTGGACGATGGCGGCTTGGCCGTGCTGAATGGTGATGAGCCACTCTTAATGGAACGAATTCATCAGCATAAAGGAAATGTAAAAGTTCAAACGTTTGGAAGAAACAATACAAATGATCTTTATCCAACGGACATAATACAATTAGATCAAGGCAACCGCTTCAAAATTAACAGCACCGCCGAAAGTTTTGAACTACCGGTTCTAGGAACTCATAATATTATGAATGCACTTGCGGCCATGCTGATTGCCAGATATTTTTCGGTACCCTTTGAAAAAATGAATGAGGGCTTAGCTAACCTTAAACTAACCAACATGCGAATGGAACTTGTTGAAGGGCAGAACGGTGAAAAAATTATTAATGATGCCTATAATGCAAGTCCTACATCGATGATGGCAGCGATTGAATTAGTTTCAAACCTTAAAGTATACGAACGGAGAATCCTTGTTCTCGGCGATATGCTGGAACTCGGTCCACAGGAAGAACAATACCATCTGCAAATTGGTGAAGGCTTGCATGAGGATAAAGTGGATTTGCTTTTTACCTACGGACCCTTAGGGCTGCATATTGCTAAAGGGGCAAGAAAAACATTAGGAGAGCAGAGAGTTTTTGCTTATACTGATAAGTCAGAGCTAATTACCCAATTAAAGCAGCATGTAAATGATAAAACATTAGTTCTTGTCAAGGCTTCAAGAGGCATGCGATTAGAGGAAATTGTGCAGTCCTTACAAAAGAAATAAGAAATTGCTAAAAATATACTCGAAAGGCTCATCAAAAAATCCGTATGCAAAGATAGGTTCTTGGCAAACTAAAAGCAGAAATACTTATCCAAAGCAGGTGAGAAAACATGATTGGCTGCTTATGTATTCATGGCTTTACAGGTTCACCATATGAAGTGGAACCCTTGGCAGAGTATTTAAATAAGCATACGGATTGGGTATTTAGTGTTCCGACGCTCCCAGGTCATGGTGATATTCTTTCTTTGAAAGGTATCCATTATCAACAATGGATTGGACATGCGGAGGAAGAATTAAAAAAGCTGATTGATACATGTGATAGGGTTTATGTGATAGGTTTTTCTATGGGAGGAATGATTGCTAGCCTGCTTGCAGCTATGTATCCTGTGGACAAGCTTGTACTTCTTAGCGCGGCAGCATATTATTTGAATCCTAAACAAATGGCCAGTGAAATTAAATCAATGATCCTTGACACGTTCAAAGGTAATTTGAATAACAATGAATTGTTTTTGCGCTATAAACGAAAAATAAAAGGAACACCTATTACGGCAGCATTGCAATTCCGCAGACTTGTCTCTTATATCAAACCTCTTCTGCCGCAAATAGAAACACCAACATTGATTGCGCAGGGTGAGTGTGATGGGATTGTACCGCCCAAAAGTGCTGAATACTTATACCGAACAATTAATGCAAAAACAAAACGGCTTACCTATATAAAGGATTCAAACCATCATATTTGCCACTGTGAGGAAAAGGATGCCCTATTTTCCCAGGTTTTTGACTTTTTGATGGACGGTACTTCTGGTTAGCAATGATTGCACGCGCCTTTATTGCTTTATACAAGGAAAAGTGTTATGCTTATTTGCAACGTGTCTAAAGAACGGTGAATAAAGGGGCATACTCCTTGTTGGAGAATGTCTTTTTTTGGTAAAATATAGTTGTTACCTATTAACGGCATTTTGATGCGTGTCTAGCTGATGCGCCTAGGGGCTCGAGCTACTTCAGTCCAGTCTAGAAGTCCCCATATGGATTTCTCTCACAAGTCCCTCCTGCGCTTTTCGCCACTAGTCACGGCACTTAAGCAATATTTACGAGTATCGGGCGAAAATATTCAGCATAAAAATATTTTCACATAGATGAAGGAGAATGAAAACATTGACAAAGTTCGAAGATTTAGGCCTAAGTCAGGCCACTTTACAAGCTGTTCTCAAAATGGGTTTTGAGGAAGCTACACCAATCCAAGCAGAAACAATTCCAATGGGCTTACAAAATAAGGATTTGATCGGGCAAGCTCAAACAGGAACTGGTAAAACAGCTGCATTTGGTATCCCTTTAGTTGAAAAGGTTGACGTGAGCAGAGATGCAATTCAGGGAATCATCATCGCGCCAACGCGTGAGCTTGCGATTCAAGTATCGGAAGAGCTTTATAAAATTGGCTCTGGAAAAAGAGTTCGCGTCTTATCTATCTATGGTGGCCAAGATATTAGCCGCCAAATTCGCTCATTAAAGAAATTCCCGCATATTATTGTAGGTACTCCAGGGCGCGTTTTGGATCATATCAACAGAAAAACAATGCGTCTTGATACGGTTAACACCGTTATTCTGGATGAGGCGGATGAAATGTTAAACATGGGATTCATCGAAGACATTGAATCCATTCTTGCTTCAACACCGTCTGAGCGTCAAACATTACTTTTCTCAGCAACAATGCCGGGACCGATTCAAAGAATGGCAGAAAAGTTTATGAAGGACCCGCAAATTGTACGAGTTAAGACAAAAGAAATGACAGTACCAGCGATTGAACAACGTTACCTTGAAGTAATCGAAAAGAATAAATTTGATGTGTTAACACGTCTTCTTGATATTCAATCACCTGAGTTGGCGATTATTTTCGGACGGACGAAACGCCGTGTAGATGAATTATCTGAAGCTTTAACATTAAGAGGATATTCTGCAGAAGGAATCCATGGTGATTTAAGTCAGGCAAAACGTATGTCTGTCCTTCGTAAATTTAAAGAAGGTTCCATTGATGTACTTGTAGCTACAGATGTAGCAGCTAGAGGTCTGGACATTTCTGGGGTTACTCATGTGTACAATTTTGATATTCCACAGGATCCAGAAAGCTATGTCCACCGTATTGGTCGTACAGGACGTGCTGGTAAATCAGGAATGGCACTAACATTCTTTACCCCTCGTGAAAAATCTTATCTTGCTGTATTAGAAAGAACGACGAAAAGTAAGATGGTAAGAATGACAGCACCAACGCTTGATGAAGCATTAGAAGGTCAACAACGTGCAGTTGTCGACAAAATTGTTGCAACGATTGACTCGAATAACCTTCAATATTATAAAGCAGCGGCTCAAGAACTTCTTGAAGAAAATGATGCATCAACCGTTATTGCGGCTGTTTTAAAAATGTTAGTTAAAGAACCAGATACGACACCAATCAAGCTTACGGAGGAACAATCTCCGCAAAGAAGAGATAGAAAGCCGCAAGACCGTGATCGTGATCGTAGTAGAGGAAGAAGAGATGATAATAGAAGCTACGATTCTTCTCGCGGACGTAAAAAGGGACCGGTTAAGCCAAGAACAGGTGAAAAGCGTACCTCGTCAAGTAAACCAAGAACATTTAATAAATAAAAGACAAGAGCATGGGCAAATAGTCCATGCTCTTTTTATTAGCCAAGAATTAGAATTTTATCATGTTTTTACTATTTGTTACCATGTATACTAAAGGAGATAGGGAACAGGAGGGATGAATTTGAATTTAGAGCCTAAAAAGCGAATTTCAGCCGAAGCGCTAAAGGTGTGGAAAATCTCTGGAGCGATTTTGGTTACAGTCGGCTGGAGTTTAGCGGCGACAGCTATTTTTATCATACATATTTTTGATTGGCCCGTTTGGATTTCAGCTGCTCTTATTATTTTTGGGATATTTGAATTATTATTACTTGTCTTTATATTACCTTCACTCAAGTGGAAACGTTGGAGATATGAAGTGCGTGAAGAGGAGATTGAACTCCAACGGGGGATATTTATTCAAACGAGAACCTTGATTCCGATGATCCGAGTCCAGCATGTAGATACCGTACAGGGGCCGCTTTTACGCAGGTATCGTTTAGCTTCTGTGATTATTAATACCGCAGCGACAGCTCATGAAATTCCTGCCCTGGAAGAAAGTGAAGCAGAAGAATTACGAACCTTTATTTCTAACTTAGCAAGGGTGGCGGATGAGGATGTTTGAGCCGAAACGACTGCATCCGATCTTCATTGTTATTAATATTGGTAAGAGGATTAAGGATCTTCTATTTACCTTCATTGCCTTGTTTTTTATTGGGAATAAAGGAAATGGGGGCTGGATTTTCCTATTGGGTGCTGCAGCCATTGCGGTTACAGTCATTATAGTTATGAGTGTTTTTTCGTGGTTAAGATATACCTATCGGCTGGAGCAAGGGGAGCTTAGGATCGAGTATGGTGTTTTCGTTAGGAAAAAACGATATATTCCTTTTGAACGGATTCAAAGCCTTGATATCTCTGAAGGCTTATTACAGCGTATGTTTGGAATGGTTAAGCTTCAAATTGAAACAGCTGGCGGAAGCGGACAAGATGAGGCAGAGGCGGTTCTAGCAGCAATCTCTAAAGAAGAGGCGCGGATTATTCAGGAATATGTAGCAGCGGCCAAACAGTCAACCCCTCGTGCTTCAGATAATCTAGAAGCGGCAATTGATAGCCAGACCGTCTATAAAATCACTCCCTCTCAATTAATTGTCTTGTCACTTACATCAGGCGGAGTAGGAGTTGTTATTTCAGCGGTGCTAGCATTTCTTTCGCAAATAGATGATTTGATTCCTTATGGAAAAATTTTTCGGGGAATTGAAACTTGGATAGTGAGCAATACGATTATCGTCATCGCTGTCATGATATTTATAGGATTGCTACTTGCTTGGATTATTGCGCTCATTGGAACAATGCTTAAATATGCAAACTTCACTGTCACTAAAACAGAACATGATTTAGTTATATCTCAAGGACTGCTTGAAAGAAGGCAGATTACGATACCGTTAAAACGAATTCAAGCCATTCGAATTAATGAAAATATTGTTCGTCAGCTTCTTGGTCTTGGGACTGTTTTTGTTGAAAGCGCAGGAGGGTCGGCCAAAAACCAAGAGGGTTCTAAGGTGATGCTCTTGCCTTTGGTTAAAATGAATCAGATTGCCCCGATTTTAGAACCGTTTATTACGGATTACCAATTGAATAACAGCTTTACTCCTGTTCCTGAAAGGGCGAGAGTTCGCTATCTTTTTCGCAACAGCTATTGGACGATTCCGATCGTTTTAGCTTCCTTGTTTTTTTGGAAAGTATGGGGACTTCTCTCTTTGATCCTTTTAGGAATGGTTTTGATTTGGGCTGTGATGGAATACAAAGATGCGGGTTGGATTATTTCAGGACAGCAGTTGAGTCTTCGTTACCGTACAATTGTTAGAACAACCGTTCATATGAAGAAAAACAAAATTCAAAGTTTAGATATAAGGGAAAGCTATTTTCAAAAGAAAAAGAACTTAGCCACAATTGAGGCATTTGTGAAGGTAGGTTTTGGCGGTTCCGGCGGAAAGGTGCTGGACCTTGAACAAAATGATGTAAAAAAGGTCTATTCATGGTATTCGAGGAAATAATAAAAAGGATTGCAACCAAAGTTGCAATCCTTCCTTTTATCTAGGCATTATCTAAAAAATAAACCTAAGAGGACTAATATGAGAATAACTGCCCAAATGATGATCTTCAAAGGTGATTGAAAGCTGATATTCTTTCTTTGGCTGCTAGCCCAGCTCGTTGTGCCACTCACCGAGGAAGAGAGGTCTTTTGTATTATAATAAGGTACTGCACCAAGTAAAAAGCCGCCTAGTAGGCCAAATAAATGAGCGGTAATATTAATATTAGGCTGGAGGAAGGTCATAACTAAACCTAGTCCGCATAGCGTAAGAATAATTTGTGAGTTTTGCTGAGACAGCATATTTTTTCTGAAAATAATAATGCTTATATAGTAACCAAACAATCCAAAAATGGCACCGCTGGAACCAACGTGGATATAGGGTAAAGGTTCAAGAAGCAGAGTGGCTATATTGGCGATGATTCCGGCCCCGAGATAGACAAACAAAAATTTTCCTCTCCCGAGCATCTGCTCTAACGCTGGTCCGAAAAGAACTAGGGAGAAACTATTGAATAATACATGAGCAAAGCCGCTATGCATAAAAATGGGGGTTATGAGCCTCCAAATTTCTCCTTCCATAATATAAAGATTAACTCCTGAAAATGTCGCGAAAAACCAGTAATTTGGGAAGAATGGTAAGACTGTGAAAAGATATAGGGCAAAATGGATGGCAATAATAGTAGAAACAATGGGATAAAAGCGGATAAATTCTTTGAAATTCTCCGTTCTAGTAAACATAAGGACCTCCTTAACATACCTACTAACACCATCATAGGCTAATTTTCAAATTTGTACATTAATATGTTAATTGTAACTTAAATAGAAGGGATATGGACTATGATTAAAGGAATTGGTATTGATATTATTGAACTATCAAGAATAGAGGAGATAGTATCTAGGCAAAAGAAATTAATTGACCGAATACTTACACAGGGGGAAAAAGAAATATTTGAAGAACTTTCTGAACGTAGAAGGATTGAGTTTTTAGCAGGCAGGTTTGCTGCTAAGGAGGCCTATTCAAAGGCAAATGGAACAGGAATTGGCAAGGAGTTATCCTTTTTAGATATTGAAATAAAGTCAGATTCTTCAGGAAAACCCTATTTTATAAAACCGTTAACAAAGGCGCATTTATCTATCTCCCATAGTAGAGAGTATGTCGTAGCCCAAGTCATTATTGAAGAGAAATAGTAAAAAATATAAACAGCTTGGCATATTCATTATCATAAACCCAAAGGTTGTCTCATATATTCATAGGGAACTAGGAGAGACAAGGTCAGCTTGGTCATACTATTATCCACTGCCTGATCCCTGCCTTTCTCTTCTTTTATATTCATATGAAAATGAGACAAGAAGGGGTTGAAAGAATGAAGGAAAAGTTGTTGCTGCTGATTTCGGGGATACTGGTTATCTTTATCCTGGCAGCTTGTGGCACGAAGTCACAAGAGGATGTAGTCAAGGCGTTAGATAGTAAACAAAAGGAATTATCAGGGTATAAAGTTGACGCGACGATGACGTTGAAAATGGGCTCCGATTCGCAGGTTTATAAAGTAGAAATCTGGCATAAGGATCCGTCATTTTACCGCGTGAATTTGAAAAATGCAGAAAAAGACCAAAGTCAAATGATTTTAAGGAATGAGGAAGGGGTATTTGTGTTAACCCCAGCTCTTAAAAAGTCCTTCAAATTCCAAAGCGATTGGCCGAAAAACAGCAGTCAGGCCTATTTGTACGAATCATTAATTAAGGACATAATCGAGGATAAAAGTGCAAAGTTCACTGCTACAAAGGATCATTATGTTTTCGAAACAAAAACACGCTATCAAAATAATAGTATGCTGCCAATACAAGAAATAAAGCTAAATAAGAGTGATTTATCACCTGCTATGGTAAAGGTGATGGATCCTGATCGGAAGGCGCTTGTAACGGTTGAATTTTCAAAAGTAACCTTTAATGCAAAATTTGACAAAAGTGATTTTGATATGCAAAAGAATATGACACGTGCTCAGATTGGCTTGCCTGCAATGGCGGATGGTAAAGAACAGTCCTTTACAGTTAAATATCCAACCTTTGAAATCGAAGGTACAAAGTTAATTGATGAAAAAGAAGTCAAAATTGAAGATGGCAAACGTGTTGTTCTCACGTATGATGGTGGCGAAAAGTCCTTCACGCTTGTACAAGAAAAAGTTGCAGTCAAAGAGGCTTCTACTTCCCCTACCTATGTAGACGGTGATTTGGTAGACCTGGGTATGACGATTGGTGCGGTTTCTGAAGGTTCACTTACTTGGTCAGTAGATGGCGTGGATTACATGATTGCTTCGAATAATTTAACAGAAGAAGAACTTATAGAAATTGCCAGGTCTGTTCAAGGTGAAGTAGGAAAATAAGCTTAAAGTACAGATCCTGTTAAAGGGATCTGTTTTTTTTGCTGTGTTAAAGTTATTGTGATTTTGTAACTATGTTGATTTGCGCGGAAGGTGCGAGACTCCTGCAGGAGTAAGGGCCAGGGGGAGACCCCGCAGGCGCTTAGGCGCAGAGGAGGCTCCCCGGACCTCCTGCGGAAAGCGAAGCACCTGGAGCACAAATCAACAAGCCAGTTAAATGGCCTTCTTTTTTGTAATAATAATTTGACATTAGGTATTTGTAGTTTGATAATCAATAAGTAAAATAAAAGAGATAGTAATGAATTAGTAATTAGGAAGTGGAAAAATGACAGAGCAGGGCTTTTTCTATAGAGATACCTGGGCAGAGGTTGATTTGGATTGTATTCTCTCAAATGTTGCCTCCGTTAAAAAACATTTACCGAAAGATGTGGAGATTATTGCAGTTGTAAAGGCAAATGGTTACGGTCATGGAGACCTGAAAGTGGCCGAAACTGCTCTAGCTGCGGGTGCAACCTATTTGGCAGTAGCTTTTATGGATGAAGCGATTGCCCTAAGGAATAAAGGGATTACCGCTCCCATTCTCGTTTTAGGTGCAACTCGTCCGGAAGATGTACATGTGGCAATAAAATATGACATTACAATAACCATCATTCAAGAGGAATGGTTAAAAGCCGCACAACCTCATTTATCAACAGATAAAGTGCTTTCAGTGCATATTAAGCTGGATACCGGTATGGGGAGAATTGGTATCCGGAGTAAAGAAGAGCTGGCAGCAGTTGAGCAAATAATATTGAAGGACGATAGAATCAATCTAGAAGGGGTATTTACTCACTTTGCGACAGCTGATGAATTGGATCAAACATATTTTCAGAAGCAAATGGAGTTATTTAACGACTTATTAGGCGTTTTGAAAAACCGCCCTAAATACGTTCATAGCAGTAACAGTGCTGCGGCATTAAGATTTCCTGAAGCCTATTTTAACGCCGTTCGTATCGGGATTGCCATGTATGGATTGACACCTTCTCCTGAGATGGAACAAGAAATTCCTTTTCCGCTCAAAGAGGTTTTTTCGCTTCGTTCGCGGCTCGTCCATGTAAAGAAATTAGAAAAAGGCGACAAAGTAAGCTATGGGGCGACATATGAGTCGACGGGAGAAGAATGGATTGGGACAATCCCCATCGGTTACGCTGATGGTTGGATAAGAGGCCTGCAAAATCAGGAGGTTCTCGTTGATGGTGAAAGGGCACCAATTGTTGGAAGGATCTGTATGGACCAATGTATGGTGCACCTGCCGCATTATGTGCCTGTTGGAACGACGGTTACACTAATTGGACATCAACAAAACCAATTTATCTCGATAAATGAAATAGCGAGGAAGTTAGACACAATTAACTATGAAGTCCCATGTATCATCTCGACACGTGTCCCTCGTTTATATAAAAGAGGAGAACAAATTGTCGATTTAAAAAATTATTTATTGCCCCAATAAACGGGGTTAAATGGTGCTAATCGAACATATTAATGGTAATGCGGAAATTTTTTGCATAAAAGGTTATTTATTTGGTCTATAATACAGGAGAATTAGAAATAGTCTATGCATTATTCTTGAGAAGTGTTATTATTAAATATGGTACAGAGAAAAAAATTGGTGTGTAGTGATGGTGGAGGTGTATGTTTGTGTCTGATACTGGCGCAACTACGGAAATCTTAGTGAAATTACCGCAACATCTTTTAACCGAGTTAGACGGTTTCGCGAAACTTGAAAACGTTAATCGCAGTGAGTTTATTTATCAAGCAACTAAAATGTATTTACGCGAACGTAAAAAGAGACAAATTCGCGAATCCATGAGACGTGGATACATGGAAATGGCCAAGATCAATTTAACCATTGCATCGGAAGCATTTCAAGCAGAATTTGAGGCAGAACACACAGTTGAACGTCTTGTAAGTGGAGGGTAATCCCTTGATTGTCAAGCGTGGTGACGTTTATTTCGCAGACCTATCCCCAGTTGTTGGTTCTGAACAAGGCGGCGTCCGTCCGGTTCTAGTTATCCAAAACGACATCGGGAATCGGTTTAGTCCCACAGTTATTGTTGCAGCGATTACAGCACAAATTCAAAAAGCGAAGCTTCCGACGCATGTAGAAATAGATGCGAAGCGCTACGGCTTTGAACGAGACTCAGTCATACTTTTAGAACAGATTCGTACAATTGATAAACAGAGATTAACCGATAAAATCACACATCTCGATGACGAAATGATGGAAAAAGTTGATGATGCACTACGAGTAAGTATAGGACTCATCGAATTTTAACTTGTCATGCACGCTCTTTCTTGAAAGAGCGTTTTTTTATACATATTCTAGACCTCATAGTTGTGTTTCTGCGCATTTGCGGGCTGAATAGCTCGCTTTTTTTTATTAATTTTTAAGTGATTTGCGCTCAAGATGAAACGCTAGGTTGAATTTGATACAATATATAGTAAAGAAGTGGAGGTATATAACGTGATTGATACTGTTGTTAAAGATGAACAGCTTTTTGGAAAAATCGCTACTGAACAGACGGTTTCCAAAAGCCAAGTAAAGAGTGTCATCTCTTTATTAAACGAGGGTAATACTGTCCCTTTCATTGCCCGTTACCGAAAGGAAATGACTGGCGCGCTGGATGAGGTGCAAATTCGAGATATCCAAGACCGCTGGCAATATATACAAAACCTGGAGCAAAGAAAAGAAGAAGTTCTCCGGATTATTGCTGAACAGGGAAAATTAACCGATGAATTAACCTTAAAGATTACTAAAGCAGAAAAGCTGCAAGAAATTGAAGATTTATATCGGCCGTATAAACAGAAAAGACGAACGAAAGCAACCGTTGCAAAAGAAAAAGGCTTGGAACCATTTGCAGAATGGATACTAACTTTCCCGATGGATAGCATTGAAGGCAAGGCGAACGAATTTTTATCAGAAGAAAAAGAAGTTTTGTCGATTGAAGATGCAATCGCTGGTGCAAAGGATATCATCGCTGAAATGGTTTCAGATGATGCGGAAGTCCGAAAGTGGATTCGGAACGAGACATTTAAGTCAGGAGCTGTTGAATCTACCGTCAAGTCAGACGAAAAGGACGAAAAAAAGGTATATGAAATGTACTATGAATATAAAGAACCAGTAAACAAAATTGTTCCGCATCGAATCCTTGCGTTAAATCGAGGTGAGAAGGAAGATATTTTGAGAGTTGCCATTAAGGTAAATGTAGAAGTAATCCACTCTTATTTATCAAGGAAATGGATTCGTAAGCAGCACTCCCCGGCGGCGCCTCATGTACTGGAGGCGATTGAAGATAGCTATAAAAGACTTATACAGCCCTCAATTGAGAGGGAAATTCGAAGTGAACTAACAGAAAAGGGTGAAACCCAAGCGATACATATATTTTCTGAAAACCTCCGTAACCTGCTATTACAGCCACCATTAAAAGGGAAGGTTGTTATCGGAGTAGACCCTGCCTATCGGACAGGCTGTAAGCTTGCTGTCGTTGATGAAACGGGAAAAGTCTTGAAAATTGATGTTATCTATCCACACCCCCCTGTTTCAAAAACGAAGGAAGCTAGAGCGAAATTTATAAGTATTCTTAGGGATTATAAGGTGGAGATGGCTGCAATCGGAAATGGTACAGCTTCACGGGAAACTGAGCAGTTTGTTGCTGATATCCTTAAAGAAATGAACGAAGAGATTTATTACTTAATCGTAAATGAAGCGGGTGCAAGTGTTTACTCTGCCTCTGATATAGCGAGAGAAGAGTTTCCGAACTTCCAAGTAGAAGAAAGAAGTGCGGTCTCAATAGCAAGGCGCCTGCAAGATCCGCTAGCTGAGTTGGTGAAAATTGATCCGAAATCTGTAGGTGTTGGTCAATACCAGCATGATGTTACTCAAAAGAAACTTTCTGAATCCCTACATTTTGTTGTCGAGACGGCGGTTAACCGTGTCGGAGTAAATGTAAATACAGCTTCAGCCTCTTTGCTCCAATATGTGGCGGGACTAACGAAAACTGCAGCCAATAATATTGTGAAAAAGCGAGAAGAAGAAGGGAAATTTTCAAGTCGGATTCAATTAAAGAAGGTCCCGCGCTTAGGGGCTAAAACATATGAACAAGCCATAGGTTTCTTGCGGGTATTAGATGGAAAACAGCCGCTAGATAGGACAGGGATTCACCCTGAAAACTATGATGAAGTGAAGAAATTATTAACAAATCTAGGCTTTAAAGCAGATGATTTAGGTTCAGCGGCATTAAGAGATACTCTAAATGGACTTGACTTAAAGGCGGTTTCTGCAGAACTATCAATTGGTGAACTAACTTTAAAAGATATAATCGATGCGCTAGTAAGACCGGAAAGAGACCCACGTGACGATATGCCGCGTCCGCTCTTGAAAAAGGACGTTCTTAAATTAGAAGACTTGAACCCGGGAATGGAACTTCAGGGTACGGTTCGAAATGTAGTCGACTTTGGTGCGTTCATTGATATCGGTGTAAAACAAGATGGACTCGTTCATATTTCGAAGTTAAGTAATCGATTTGTGAAACATCCCATGTCGGTAGTATCTGTAGGAGATGTGGTAACCGTCTGGGTTGACTCGGTGGATCGGAACAAAGGTCGTGTTGCATTGACAATGCTGCCCCCTTCTAAGGAGTAAGAACAATAAAGATGGATTCACGAATAGCAGGAAAAACCCGTTTTAAGACGGGTTTTTTTTTCTGTAAAAAAACCAACACTGGTTTAACAGTTTGATTTGGTAGCGGTCCTTCTCATAGAAAGCTCTTTTCATTTGGTTTTGGAACCAAGTTGGCATAGTAAAACCTCCGCCTCGAAAAAAGTAGTTCGTTAAGGGTATACCTAATATATGCTATAATGGGTTGTCACGTTCGCGTAAAAAGTGAGGGAAGAAAAATGGAGGAAAAAGAACTACAAAAATTGGTTGAGAACATCTCAATCGAATCATTCGGAAAGTTATTTAGGCATAAAGCTTCATTTAACAGCAGGCTGCGCACTACAGGCGGGAGATACTTGCTAGGAACCGGAAATATTGAAATAAACAAAAAGTATTTAGATCAATTAGGTGAATCAGAATTAATCGGAATTATAAAACACGAGCTTTGTCATTATCATCTTCATCAAGAAAAAAGAGGATACCAGCATCGAGATCAGGAATTTAAAACCCTATTAAAAAAGGTTGGTGCACCAAGATTTTGTAGTCAGCTTCTAGAGAGACCTAGAAAGCGTGTTAATAGGAAGGTGCTATTATATCAATGCTCAAAGTGTAATCTTCAATACAAAAGAAGAAAAAGCATTGACACTAGTCGTTACGTCTGTGGGAAATGCAGGGGAAAGCTATTAAAAATTAAAGAGATTTCTTTAGAATAAGGAAATATAATGTAAATGATATTTCTCTCAAAAATCGTATTGACTTTACTATCCTACGTCATTATAATGTAAAGAGTCGATAGGGCGTTTGCCTTACGTCAAAGGATATAACTATTCTTTATTCCGCGGTAGCTCAGTGGTAGAGACGAGCGTTACTCCATGAATAGACTGCGAGTTGTACACGCCGAGATGCTCCTTGCGTTACTTACTGAGGTGTGGACACGGGAACAAATAAAGGTTTAGGTGACAATTTGAATTATTCCGCAGTAGCTCAGTGGTAGAGCTATCGGCTGTTAACCGATCGGTCGTAGGTTCGAGTCCTACCTGCGGAGCCATATTTCGGGGAAGTACTCAAGAGGCTGAAGAGGCGCCCCTGCTAAGGGTGTAGGTCGGGTGACCGGCGCGAGGGTTCAAATCCCTCCTTCTCCGCCATTATTTATTGGCCCCTTGGTCAAGTGGTTAAGACACCTCCCTTTCACGGAGGTAACACGGGTTCGAATCCCGTAGGGGTCATCAGGAACGGGAAATGAACTAAGCTCATTTCCTGTTTCTTTCAAATTTTATTTTTTATTGGGCTATAGCCAAGCGGTAAGGCATCGCACTTTGACTGCGACATGCGTTGGTTCAAATCCAGCTAGCCCAGCCATTTTTTATTTAGTTTTAACTTATTTTTTAAATTAAGAAAAACATGCGGGTGTGGCGGAATTGGCAGACGCACCAGACTTAGGATCTGGCGCCGCAAGGCGTGGGGGTTCGACTCCCTTCACCCGCACCAATTATTTTCTCTTGAATAACTAAGTGAAATCTGTTATGATTATCATTATCGTCAATTACATGCGGTCGTGGCGGAATGGCAGACGCGCTAGGTTGAGGGCCTAGTGGGGGCAACCCCGTGGAAGTTCGACTCTTCTCGGCCGCACCAAAAAAAGTATTGACAAACGCAATTCGGTTTGGTATGATATAAAAGTTGACTTTGAAAAAGGCGCCCGTAGCTCAATTGGATAGAGCATCTGACTACGAATCAGAAGGTTGTAGGTTCGACTCCCGCCGGGCGCACCATATACGGGAAGTAGCTCAGCTTGGTAGAGCACTTGGTTTGGGACCAAGGGGTCGCAGGTTCGAATCCTGTCTTCCCGACCAGTAACGTTTTAAAAATTAATATGCGGGTGTAGTTTAGTGGTAAAACCTCAGCCTTCCAAGCTGATGATGAGAGTTCGATTCTCTTCACCCGCTCCATTATTACTTATTTTGTTCTTTGAAAACTAAACAAACAAGAACGTCAACAAACAATATTTTTAACTTCTATATGAAGTTAAGCCAACGTAACAAAATGAGCTAATCAACTTTCTTGGAGAGTTTGATCCTGGCTCAGGACGAACGCTGGCGGCGTGCCTAATACATGCAAGTCGAGCGAATCTTTAGGAGCTTGCTCCTAAAGGTTAGCGGCGGACGGGTGAGTAACACGTGGGCAACCTGCCTATAAGACTGGGATAACTTCGGGAAACCGGAGCTAATACTGGATAATCCTTTTCCTCTCATGAGGGAAAGCTGAAAGACGGTTTCGGCTGTCACTTATAGATGGGCCCGCGGCGCATTAGCTAGTTGGTGAGGTAATGGCTCACCAAGGCAACGATGCGTAGCCGACCTGAGAGGGTGATCGGCCACACTGGGACTGAGACACGGCCCAGACTCCTACGGGAGGCAGCAGTAGGGAATCTTCCGCAATGGACGAAAGTCTGACGGAGCAACGCCGCGTGAACGATGAAGGCCTTCGGGTCGTAAAGTTCTGTTGTTAGGGAAGAACAAGTATCGGAGTAACTGCCGGTACCTTGACGGTACCTAACCAGAAAGCCACGGCTAACTACGTGCCAGCAGCCGCGGTAATACGTAGGTGGCAAGCGTTGTCCGGAATTATTGGGCGTAAAGCGCGCGCAGGCGGTCTCTTAAGTCTGATGTGAAAGCCCACGGCTCAACCGTGGAGGGTCATTGGAAACTGGGGGACTTGAGTGCAGAAGAGGAAAGCGGAATTCCACGTGTAGCGGTGAAATGCGTAGAGATGTGGAGGAACACCAGTGGCGAAGGCGGCTTTCTGGTCTGTAACTGACGCTGAGGCGCGAAAGCGTGGGGAGCAAACAGGATTAGATACCCTGGTAGTCCACGCCGTAAACGATGAGTGCTAAGTGTTAGAGGGTTTCCGCCCTTTAGTGCTGCAGCTAACGCATTAAGCACTCCGCCTGGGGAGTACGGCCGCAAGGCTGAAACTCAAAGGAATTGACGGGGGCCCGCACAAGCGGTGGAGCATGTGGTTTAATTCGAAGCAACGCGAAGAACCTTACCAGGTCTTGACATCCTCTGACACTCCTAGAGATAGGACGTTCCCCTTCGGGGGACAGAGTGACAGGTGGTGCATGGTTGTCGTCAGCTCGTGTCGTGAGATGTTGGGTTAAGTCCCGCAACGAGCGCAACCCTTGATCTTAGTTGCCAGCATTCAGTTGGGCACTCTAAGGTGACTGCCGGTGACAAACCGGAGGAAGGTGGGGATGACGTCAAATCATCATGCCCCTTATGACCTGGGCTACACACGTGCTACAATGGGTGGTACAAAGGGCTGCAAAACCGCAAGGTTAAGCGAATCCCATAAAACCACTCTCAGTTCGGATTGTAGGCTGCAACTCGCCTACATGAAGCTGGAATCGCTAGTAATCGCGGATCAGCATGCCGCGGTGAATACGTTCCCGGGCCTTGTACACACCGCCCGTCACACCACGAGAGTTTGTAACACCCGAAGTCGGTGGGGTAACCGTAAGGAGCCAGCCGCCTAAGGTGGGACAGATGATTGGGGTGAAGTCGTAACAAGGTAGCCGTATCGGAAGGTGCGGCTGGATCACCTCCTTTCTAAGGAATATCCTGTCTTAAGTGACAGATAACTGTTGACGCACTCTTGTTTGTTTAGTTTTGAGAGATCAAACTCTCAAAACTTTTTTTATTCGTTCCTTGAAAACTAGATAATCGTAAGAAGAAGCAATAGTAAAACCAAGTAATCGCCATTTAGCAAGTCGTTTCTTTTCAATAAGAAACAAAACCTTTCAGGTTAAGTTAGAAAGGGCGCACGGTGAATGCCTTGGCACTAGGAGCCGATGAAGGACGGGACTAACACCGATATGCTTCGGGGAGCTGTAAGTAAGCTTTGATCCGGAGATTTCCGAATGGGGGAACCCACTGTTCGTAATGGAGCAGTATCTTTACCTGAATACATAGGGTATGGAAGGCAGACCCGGGGAACTGAAACATCTAAGTACCCGGAGGAAGAGAAAGCAAACGCGATTCCCTGAGTAGCGGCGAGCGAAACGGGATATAGCCCAAACCAAGAGGCTTGCCTCTTGGGGTTGTAGGACACTCAACATGGAGTTACAAAGGAACGGGGTAGATGAAGCGACCTGGAAAGGTCCGTCAGAGAAGGTAAAAACCCTGTAGTCGAAACTTCGTTCCCTCCTGAGTGGATCCTGAGTACGGCCGGACACGAGAAATCCGGTCGGAAGCTGGGAGGACCATCTCCCAAGGCTAAATACTCCCTAGTGACCGATAGTGAACCAGTACCGTGAGGGAAAGGTGAAAAGCACCCCGGAAGGGGAGTGAAACAGATCCTGAAACCGTGTGCCTACAAGTAGTCAGAGCCCGTTCATGGGTGATGGCGTGCCTTTTGTAGAATGAACCGGCGAGTTACGATTACATGCAAGGTTAAGTTGATAAGACGGAGCCGCAGCGAAAGCGAGTCTGAATAGGGCGTTTTTAGTATGTGGTCGTAGACCCGAAACCAGGTGATCTACCCATGTCCAGGGTGAAGTCCAGGTAACACTGGATGGAGGCCCGAACCCACGCACGTTGAAAAGTGCGGGGATGAGGTGTGGGTAGCGGAGAAATTCCAATCGAACCTGGAGATAGCTGGTTCTCTCCGAAATAGCTTTAGGGCTAGCCTCACGTTGTAAGAGTCTTGGAGGTAGAGCACTGTTTGGACTAGGGGCCCTCATCGGGTTACCGAATTCAGACAAACTCCGAATGCCAAAGACTTATCCGTGGGAGTCAGACTGCGAGTGATAAGATCCGTAGTCAAAAGGGAAACAGCCCAGACCACCAGCTAAGGTCCCCAAGTTTACGTTAAGTGGAAAAGGATGTGGAGTTGCTTAGACAACCAGGATGTTGGCTTAGAAGCAGCCACCATTTAAAGAGTGCGTAATAGCTCACTGGTCGAGTGACTCTGCGCCGAAAATGTACCGGGGCTAAACGTAACACCGAAGCTGTGGATTGACACCATTAGGTGTCAGTGGTAGGAGAGCGTTCTAAGGGCGTTGAAGCTAGACCGTAAGGACTGGTGGAGCGCTTAGAAGTGAGAATGCCGGTATGAGTAGCGAAAGATGGGTGAGAATCCCATCCACCGTATGCCTAAGGTTTCCTGAGGAAGGCTCGTCCTCTCAGGGTTAGTCGGGACCTAAGCCGAGGCCGAAAGGCGTAGGCGATGGACAACAGGTTGATATTCCTGTACCACCTCTTTATCGTTTGAGTGATGGGGGGACGCAGGAGGATAGGGTAAGCGCGCTGTTGGATATGCGCGTCTAAGCAGGTAGGCTGAGAAGTAGGAAAATCCGCTTCTCGTGAAGGCTGAGCTGTGATAGCGAGGGAAATATAGTACCGAAGTTCCTGATTCCACACTGCCAAGAAAAGCCTCTAGCGAGATAAAAGGTGCCCGTACCGCAAACCGACACAGGTAGGCGAGGAGAGAATCCTAAGGTGAGCGAGAGAACTCTCGTTAAGGAACTCGGCAAAATGACCCCGTAACTTCGGGAGAAGGGGTGCTCTTTGGGGTGAATAGCCTCGAAGAGCCGCAGTGAATAGGCCCAGGCGACTGTTTAGCAAAAACACAGGTCTCTGCGAAGCCGCAAGGCGAAGTATAGGGGCTGACGCCTGCCCGGTGCTGGAAGGTTAAGAGGAGGGGTTAGCGTAAGCGAAGCTCTGAATTGAAGCCCCAGTAAACGGCGGCCGTAACTATAACGGTCCTAAGGTAGCGAAATTCCTTGTCGGGTAAGTTCCGACCCGCACGAAAGGCGTAACGATCTGGGCACTGTCTCAACGAGAGACTCGGTGAAATTATAGTACCTGTGAAGATGCAGGTTACCCGCGACAGGACGGAAAGACCCCGTGGAGCTTTACTGTAGCCTGATATTGAATTTTGGTATAGCTTGTACAGGATAGGTAGGAGCCTGAGAAGCCGGAGCGCTAGCTTCGGTGGAGGCGTCGGTGGGATACTACCCTGGCTGTATTGAAATTCTAACCCGCACCCCTTATCGGGGTGGGAGACAGTGTCAGGTGGGCAGTTTGACTGGGGCGGTCGCCTCCTAAAGAGTAACGGAGGCGCCCAAAGGTTCCCTCAGAATGGTTGGAAATCATTCGCAGAGTGTAAAGGCACAAGGGAGCTTGACTGCGAGACCTACAAGTCGAGCAGGGACGAAAGTCGGGCTTAGTGATCCGGTGGTTCCGCATGGAAGGGCCATCGCTCAACGGATAAAAGCTACCCCGGGGATAACAGGCTTATCTCCCCCAAGAGTCCACATCGACGGGGAGGTTTGGCACCTCGATGTCGGCTCATCGCATCCTGGGGCTGTAGTCGGTCCCAAGGGTTGGGCTGTTCGCCCATTAAAGCGGTACGCGAGCTGGGTTCAGAACGTCGTGAGACAGTTCGGTCCCTATCCGTCGTGGGCGCAGGAAATTTGAGAGGAGCTGTCCTTAGTACGAGAGGACCGGGATGGACGCACCGCTGGTGTACCAGTTGTCTTGCCAAAGGCATCGCTGGGTAGCTATGTGCGGACGGGATAAGTGCTGAAAGCATCTAAGCATGAAGCCCCCCTCAAGATGAGATTTCCCATAGCGTCAAGCTAGTAAGAACCCTGAAAGATGATCAGGTTGATAGGTCAGAGGTGGAAGCACGGTGACGTGTGGAGCTGACTGATACTAATCGTTCGAGGACTTAACCATATTTAAAAGGCGAACTTGTTTTACTTTCTTCTTCAAGCATTATCTAGTTTTGAGGGAATGAGAATTTTCTCTAAATAAATAGTCTGGTAATTATGGCGAGAAGGCCACACCCGTTCCCATACCGAACACGGAAGTTAAGCTTCTCAGCGCCGATGGTAGTTGGGGCAGGCGCCCCTGTGAGAGTAGGACGTTGCCAGGCTGTTTTATTTTAATTATTTGTACATACTTTATAGCATCTATGTTATACTAGCAAAGTACATAATAACTATTTTTATTGTCGCGGGGTGGAGCAGTCCGGTAGCTCGTCGGGCTCATAACCCGAAGGTCGCAGGTTCAAATCCTGTCCCCGCAATTAATGTAAGTTCTTTTCAAGAAAAACACTTGAAAAAACTTTTGGTCCGGTAGTTCAGTTGGTTAGAATGCCTGCCTGTCACGCAGGAGGTCGCGGGTTCGAGTCCCGTCCGGACCGCCATTATTTCATTAAGAAATACGAAACTGGGTTTCGTTTTTTTTTTGCTTTTTTTTGCTCAAAAGGTTAATATCATGTAAAATACATATTAAATAGGCATCCTTAGGAGATTTCCTAAGGATTTTTTGTACGTTATTTAGGTAGAATGTAGTTAATGATGAATATGTACTCTATGTTATAGTAAAAAGGTGATTAGATGAATCAATTTGAAAAAATTACAGTAGACCCCTTTGAGACTTCTCAATTTGCTGAAAGGCTGGCTACATTTTTACAGCCGGGTGATGTTATTGCACTCGAGGGGGATCTTGGTGCAGGCAAGACAACTTTCACAAAAGGTTTGGCTAAGGGATTAGAGATAAAGAAAACAGTTAACAGCCCGACTTTTACGATAATAAAAGAATATAAAGGAACATTACCTTTGTATCACATGGATGTTTATCGGGTAGCTGATGGATTTGAAGATTTAGGGTTTGATGAATACTTTGAAGGTGATGGCGTCACTGTAGTGGAATGGGCCCACTTAATTGAGGAGCAGCTTCCTATGGAACTACTAACGATTTACTTGTATCACGAAGATCTAGAAAAGAGAAAAATGGTGTTCGTACCAAAAGGAAATCGATATGAGCAATTATGTAAGGAGATTTTTTCATGACAATCTTAGCGATAGATACTTCTAATTATTCTTTAGGAGTTGCGCTTTTAGAAGAAAATTTGGTGCTCGGTGAGTACATAACTAATTTAAAAAAGAATCATTCCGTCCGAATCATGCCAGCGATTCAAACATTAATGAAGGATTGTGATCGGTTTCCTAAAGATATAACAAAAATTGTTGTTGCAAAAGGACCTGGCTCCTACACGGGCGTTAGAATAGGTGTGACTATTGCCAAAACAATGGCGTGGTCATTAAAAATTCCGCTAGCAGGTGTGTCAAGCCTTGAGATACTAGCTGCAGGGACAGGGCGTTACTTTGACGGCTTTGTCTCACCGCTCTTTGATGCAAGGAGAGGACAAGTCTATACGGGCTTGTATGCCTATCAGGATGGGAAGTTGACAGTAGTTAAAGAAGACCGCTTAGTCATGTTAGCTGACTGGGTAGAGAGCCTTAAAGGGGCTAGCAGGCCCGTTCTTTTCGTTGGGAATGATTTACCGCTGCATCAGGCAACGATTGAAGCAAGCTTGAGTTCGCAAGCATTATTTGCTGCTAGTACAGAACAAAATCCTCGTCCGTCTGAACTCGCATTTTTAGGTAAAGATAAACAAGATGAAGACATACACTCCTTTGTTCCTAATTATATTCGCTTAGCTGAAGCAGAGGCGAAGTGGCTAGAAGTAAATAGGGGAAATTTAAATGGATAGGAATAGAAAGATATGGTAGATTCCTTTGTATTTCGTTCGATGCAGGAAGAGGACATTGATCAAATTTTAGACGTTGAGCATGCTTCCTTTACGACACCATGGAGTCGTGAAGCATTTTATAATGAAATTAATAATAACAAATTTGCTGTCTATATTGTCCTTGAAGAAGATAAGAAAATTGTCGGATATTGTGGGGCTTGGATTGTCATTGATGAGGCGCATATAACAAATATTGCAATTCTGCCTGAATACAGAGGGAGAAAGCTAGGAGAAGCGTTGTTACAGAAAATGATGACTACAGCCGAAGAAATGGGGACAAAGAGCATGACACTTGAAGTGCGTTTGTCAAATCACGTGGCGCAATCCTTATACCGAAAACTTGGTTTTCAGGACGGCGGGATTCGCAAAAATTATTATTCAGATAATCAAGAAGATGCTTTAGTTATGTGGGTGAACTTATGAAAAAAGATCAGTGGATTATGGGAATAGAAACAAGTTGTGACGAGACTGCCGTTGCCATAATTAAAAATGGCCAGGAGATAGCGTCCAATGTGATTGCCTCACAAATTGAAAGCCATAAGCGTTTTGGCGGGGTTGTTCCTGAAATCGCCTCTCGTCATCATGTTGAACAAATAACAATTGTCATTGAAGAGGCTATGAACCAGGCGAAGCTATCTTTTGAAGAGTTAGATGCAATTGCTGTAACAGCGGGGCCAGGATTAGTGGGAGCTCTATTAATAGGGGTAAATGCAGCGAAAGCATTAGCTTTTTCACATAATCTCCCGCTTGTTCCAGTCCATCATATTGCGGGACATATTTATGCCAATCGATTGGTGACAGAGTTTAAATTTCCACTACTGGCATTAGTTGTATCTGGCGGACATACTGAACTTGTATATATGAAGGAGCATGGGCATTTTGAAGTCATCGGAGAGACGAGAGATGATGCAGCAGGAGAAGCATATGATAAGGTAGCAAGAACGTTAAATATGCCGTATCCGGGCGGACCGCATATAGATCGCTTGGCGCAGAGCGGCAGTGACACTCTTGATTTGCCAAGGGCTTGGCTAGAGGAAGGTTCGTATGATTTTAGTTTTAGCGGATTAAAATCAGCTGTGATTAACCGGGTGCATAATGCTGAACAACGTGGAGAGGTCATAGCGCCAGAGGATCTTGCCGCAAGCTTTCAAGAAAGTGTTATAGAAGTGTTGGTGAAAAAGACTGAAAGAGCGGTTGTTGAGTACAAAGTGAAGCAAGTGCTATTGGCTGGTGGTGTAGCCGCTAATAAAGGGGCTTAGGAAGGCACTGGAAAGCTCCTCTGCTGAAAAGGAAGGGATAGAGTTAGTCATTCCTCCGTTAGCGTTATGTACTGATAATGCGGCGATGATTGCTGCAGCTGGGAGTATTATGTTTGAAAAAGGTGTAAGGGCAGAGCTTTCTTTAAATGCAAACCCTGGTTTAGCTATTGAATTATATAATGAGTAAAAAAGTCCTACTTAATAAGTAGGGCTTTTTTGTGGATAGTTTATTTTCTAAAAATCTTCCTATTATGAAAAATGTGGATAAACACCCTGTAATCTGTTGATAATGTGGATAACTCAGGGTTATTTTGTGGATACTGTGGAAAAGTAAAAATAAAGTTGTTGGTACCAAATTTAATATGTGTATAAGTCTGTGGAAAAAGGGGGAGAATGTTGAATTTTGTAGATAAACTAGGACTTTTTGTAGATAAATTGTCGTAGTTTGTAGAAATCGTAGAAGTATTTGTAGATATTCTGAAGTTATTTGTAGATAACGGCCAATAATATGTAGAAACCTATTCCACTATTGAAGTTCTCCGTTGTGTGTTTATATAAATCCACGGAATAAAATAAGAATAATAATAAATTAATAAAAAGTGGGAGGGGACGTTATGAAAAGAAGGTTTTTGGTACTGATTTCTATCGTATCCTTGTTTGGGTTTACGGCTTGTAATGAAGAGTCAAATAAACCAATTGATAATAAACCTATTGTTGACCCAGTGCCAGAAAAAGAAGAGGTAAAGGAATACCAAAATGAAGCTTTTCAACAGGTGGTTGTTTTAGAAAAGGAGGGGAACTTTGTTATTAAGGGGAAGGCGAGAGTGTTTGAAGGCGTCTTTCAATATGCGGTAGTAGCTGTGCGAGGATATTTTATTGCAGGATAAGTATCAGACGGATGGTGCGCCTGCATGGGGGGATTTTGAAATAAGCATTGATAGGGAACTTGGAGAAAAAGAAGGAGTAGTACTGGAACTCTTCGTTTATTCAGCAAAAGATGGGGCGAAAGTTGATATCCTTTCCATTCCATTATCAGTTAAATGATACTAAGGAGAATTGGAAATAGCGAATTATAAAAGGAACTTTAGTTCCTATGGTTACCGTCCTCACCGTTTTACAGGATTTACGGTCATCAAAGAGCTCCTATGGTTACCCCCTCGGCCTTTTACAGGATTTACGGTCACTAAAGAGCTCCTATGGTTACCGTCCTCGGTCTTTTACAGGATTTACGGTCATCAAAGAGCTCCTATGGTTACCGTCCACGGCCTTTTTCACGGTTCATGGTCATCAAAGAGCTCCTATGGTTACCGTCCAAGGCCTTTTACAGGGTTTATGGTCATCAAAGAGCTCCTATGGTTACCGTCCACGGCCTTTTACAGGATTTACGGTCATCAAAGAGCTCCTATGGTTACCGTCCTCGGCCTTTTACAGGGTTTACGGTCATCAAAGAGCCCTTATGGTTACCGTCCACGGCCTTTTACAGGGTTTACGGTCACCAAAGAGCTCCTATGGTTACCGTCCTCGGTCTTTTACAGGATTTACGGTCATCAAAGAGCTCCTATGGTTACCGTCCACGGCCTTTTTCACGGTTCATGGTCATCAAAGAGCTCCTATGGTTACCGTCCACGGCCTTTTACAGGGTTTATGGTCATCAAAGAGCTCCTATGGTTACCGTCCACGGCCTTTTACAGGGTTTACGGTCATCAAAGAGCTCCTATGGTTACCGTCCACGGCCTTTTTCACGGTTCATGGTCATCAAAGAGCTCCTATGGTTACCGTCCAAGGCCTTTTACAGGGTTTATGGTCATCTATGGTTACCGTCCACGGCCTTTTACAGGGTTTACGGTCATCAAAGAGCTCCTATGGTTACCGTCCACGGCCTTTTACAGGGTTTACGGTCACCAAAGAGCCCTTATGGTTACCGTCCACGGCCTTTTACAGGGTTTACGGTCACCAAAGAGCTCCTATGATTACCGCCCTCGGCATTTTTCACGGTTCATGGTCATCAAAGAGCTCTTTTGAGTTCCGTTCTCATCTTTTTACGCGGTTACGATCATCAAAGAGCTTATCATTCCGCAATTTCAGCCCATTCTTCCATAAGGTGTTCCAGCTCATTTTTTGCTTTTTCGTTTTTTAGGTTAATTTCTAATACCTTTTCGTGATCCTGGAACACCTCAGGCTTACATAACTCGTCATCATATTCTTGAATTTGTTCTTCAAGCTCTTCAATACGTAATTCAATTTCCTCTAACTTACGTTTACGCTGACGCTCGAGCTTTTTACTTTCCTTGTCCTGATGATAGGAGTTTTTCTCGAGTGTCTCCGTTTGAGTCATTTTTTTGCTCTGAGCAGCCTCTTCAAGTGCTTTAAGCTCAACTTGTTCGAGCTTTTTTTCTAAAAAGTAATCATAGTCCCCAAGATACTCGGAACTAGAGGTGCTGCTCAATTCTAATACCTTCGTTGCTATTCGATTAATGAAATATCTGTCATGAGAAACAAACAAGATGGTCCCAGGGTAATCTACTAAAGCATTTTCAAGAACCTCTTTACTATCAAGATCAAGATGGTTTGTTGGCTCGTCCAAAATTAGTACATTTGCCTTCTCAAGCATCAGTTTAGCGAGTGCAAGCCGGGCTTTCTCGCCGCCGCTTAAGGTTGAGACAATTTTTAAGACATCGTCACCGGAAAAAAGAAAGTTACCCAATACCGTTCTAATTTCCTTTTCACTTGTTAGTGGATACTCATCCCAAAGTTCGTTCAATACACGCTTATTGGAAGTCAGTTCAGCCTGTTCTTGGTCGTAGTAACCAATAGCAAGATTGGCACCGTAGTGAATCGTACCTGTTAAGGCAGGCAATTTTTTAATAATCGTTTTTAAAAGTGTCGACTTACCGATTCCGTTTGGCCCCACAAGGGCAATGCTCTCACTGCGATAGGCACGAAATGAGATATTCTCGGAGACTTTGTTGCCGTCATACCCAACAGCAAGGGAGTCGACGGATAATACATCATTTCCGCTTTGTTTTTCAATTTCAAAAGAAAAGGTGGCAGACTTTTCATCTCCTAGGGGACGGTCTAGGATTTCCATTTTTTCTAGTTTCTTTCGCCTGCTTTGGGCCCGTTTGGTGGTGGATGCCCGTGCTAGGTTTCGTTGAATAAAGTCATGGAGATTGGCAACCTCCTGCTGCTGTTTCTCAAAAACCTTCATATCACGCTCATAATTGAGCGCCTTTTGTTCAAGATAAGAGCTATAGTTACCAACAAATTTTTGAATTTGCCGCCTTGAGACCTCATATACCTGGGTGACTACCTTATCTAAAAAATAGCGGTCATGGGATACAATTAATATCGCCCCATCATACCCTTGTAAGTATTGCTCAAGCCAGGAGAGTGTATCGATATCCAGATGGTTAGTAGGCTCGTCCAAAATTAATATATCAGGCTTAGTTAACAGCAATTTCCCTAAAGCCAGCCGTGTTTTTTGGCCACCGCTTAAGCTAGATATCATTTTTGTGCTTTCATGAAAATTTAACCCGTGTAAAATCGAACGAATATCCGCCTCGTACTGATAACCGCCCTGCTCCTTAAATTTTACCTGGAGGAGGTCATATTCCTTTAAGATTTTCTCGAATCTTTCATTGTCTTCCAAAACGGTAGAATCCGACATTTGCTGTTCAAGTTGTCGAAGTGTTTTCTCCAAATTTCGAAGTGATTCGAAAACAGTCAGCATTTCGTCCCAAATCGACATATTTGATTCTAAGCCAGTATTTTGAGCTAGATAGCCAATCGTCACTTCTTTTGGCTTGATAATTTCCCCGCCATCATGTGATAGATGTCCGGCAATAATCTTTAAGAGCGTTGACTTCCCGGCACCATTACGCCCGACAAGAGCCACGCGGTCCCTCGTTTGTAATTCTAGCTTAATATTCGATAAAATAAGGTCAGCGCCATAATATTTTGCTAATTGATTAACTTGTAATAAAATCATTTTTTTCACCTCTATTACTTAAAAATAGTGTAACCCATTCCAAGAAAGTCGGCAATAAAGTGGCATATAAATAAGGGAAATGGTCGGAGACTCAGAAGGGAAATAATCAAATATCAATGTAATCGCTCAAAGTTTCACACACAGAATCCATAAAATAGTGTATTATTTGTATTGGTAGGGAGGATTTATTCAAATGGCTGAATTTACTCATTTTAATGAAGAAGGAAGAGCAAAAATGGTCGACGTTAGTGATAAGCCTGAAACGGCACGCACGGCACTTGCTCATTCCAGCATAACTGTAAATAAGGAAATATATCAAAAAATAACAAACAATGAAATGAAAAAAGGTGATGTCTTAGCCGTTGCGCAAGTTGCAGCAGTGATGGCAGCAAAGAAAACCTGGGATATTATACCGATGTGCCATCCGATACCTATTACTGGGGTGAATATTACCTTCGCTTGGGAACAGGAACAGGAGGATGCATATCGACTAACTATAGCTGCAGTTGTTAAAACAAAGGGAAATACAGGAGTGGAGATGGAAGCGCTAACAGCCGCATCTGCCGGTGCGCTAACCGTTTATGATATGTGTAAGGCAGTAGATAAAGGCATGGTAATTGGACCGACTTATTTGCTTGAAAAGACCGGAGGAAAAAACGGTGATTTTCATAGATCGGAACAAGTTAGATAATTGCTAAAACGATACTTTGGGGTGGATAATTATGAGTAATGATACGATGAAAATACCGCAGGCAACGGCAAAACGGCTTCCATTATATTATCGTTTTTTAAAAAACCTGCATTCTTCAGGCAAGCAGCGTGTATCCTCAGCAGAGTTAAGTGAAGCGGTAAAAGTCGATTCTGCCACCATTCGCAGAGATTTTTCCTATTTTGGGGCGCTAGGTAAAAAAGGTTACGGCTATAATGTCAATTATCTGCTAACTTTTTTCAGTAAAACACTGGATCAAGATGAATTGACAAAAGTGGCGTTAATTGGGGTCGGTAATTTAGGTACCGCATTTTTACATTATAATTTTCTGAAAAATAACAACACCAGGATTGAGTGTGCTTTTGATGTGGATCCTAATAAAATGGGAACAACCATTGGTGATGTTCCGGTTTATCCAATGGATGACCTAGAGAAATATTTAGGTAAAGATGAGATACCTGTAGCCATCCTAACGGTTCCTGCTTCTGTTGCACAGCCGATAACAGATAAATTGGTTCAGGCTAATGTGAAAGGAATCCTAAACTTTACTCCAGCAAGATTAAATGTTCCGCCTTCGATTCGTGTCCATCATATTGACCTGGCCGTAGAGCTTCAGTCACTGATCTATTTCTTAAAGCACTATCCAACAGGTGAGATCGAAGAAGAAAATGAAGAATAAGTAAATTTAAAACCCGTTCACAAGTTTGTGAACGGGTCATTTTTTTCCATATGAAAAAAATTACACGGTTGCAGAGATTGTTTTGATATTCTATTTTTTTATTTGATTTTTGTACTTATTGTAAAAGAAGATAATTCTGATACCCGAACCGAAGTCAAAGGTAGCCAATATCACGAGTAAATAGCTAAAAAATCCCCAGCCATTCTGTGATACGTCCTCGATAGCAAAGTAAGTAAATAAACTACCGAGTAAGATATAAATGAATCCGGAAAACAATGGTGAACGTTTCATAAAAAGCCTCCGATAAAGTTTTGAATCGCCTCAGCTTCACGCATGAGTTTTTCTATTTCATCCTTATAAACGGTTTGCATCACCACGACCAAGGTGTTCATGGCAACGTGTGCAAATATGGGTACGAGTATGTGCTTGGTTTTTACGTAAAGAAAAGCAAACGTAAAGCCCATTGCCGAATAAAGGATGACGTGCTGTGGCTCCATATGGGCCAAAGCAAAGATAACCGAGCTAATAAGTGCCGAAATGAAGAAGTTAAAGCGTTTATGAAGTGAACCAAAAATAATTTTGCGAAAAATAATTTCCTCTAAAATCGGTCCGATAATAGAGCTTACTAAAATAGCGAGTGGAAAGGACTCAATAATCCCCATAATTTGCTGGGTATTCTCTGAACCCATCTCCACGCCAAGGAAACGCTCGATATTCGCTGCCGTTGCTTGGGCAAACAAGGCTAAGAAGACTCCAAACACAGCCCAGACCGCGGAACCGGCAAATCCACTGCCCCGTTCATTTAAACGTGTTTTTTCGCTTTGCATTTCCCTTCGTAGGATGAAGAGGATGATCACTAATGCAATAGAAAAGCTAAATATTAACCAGTAGGGAACCACCAATGTTTGGTCCATACCTAAATATCCAAATAGAAAAGTCGTTCCAGGAATTCCTAATAGGCTCGATAACTGCATGCCGATATAGACAATTAATACAATCCAATATTCCCTTTTCAAATTTATATTCTCCTTTAGAAGTCAATCATATTTATTTAGCCTATTATTCATTTTACTCTTAAAAGCTAGATTGTTTCAATTTAGAAGAGTTATCTTTAATTATATGTATAAGAATTTTAATCTTTCATATACTTTTAAGGTTGTACAAATTTAACTTTTTTATAAAAAAATTTTGCTTCAGACTTGCAAAAGTTTTGTTGATTCATTATTATAATAATTGTGTTAGCACTCAGGGATAGAGAGTGCTAATAATGTCAGAATTACATAATTTTTGAGGAGGTTGTTTGATTTGTTAAGACCATTAGGTGATCGTATTGTCATTGAGCTTGTTGAATCAGAAGAAAAAACTGCAAGCGGTATCGTTTTACCGGACTCAGCTAAGGAAAAGCCTCAGGAAGGAAGAGTTGTTGCCGTAGGTACGGGTCGTGTACTTGAAAGCGGAGAACGTGTAGCTCTTGAAGTTTCTGTTGGTGACCGCATTATCTTCTCAAAATACTCAGGTACAGAAGTGAAGTATCAAGGAGCAGAATATTTAATCTTACGTGATAACGATATCCTTGCTGTCGTAGGCGAGTAAGTATAGAAAAGCGGAATCGACCGCTATAGAAGTTCAATTTTTTAAAAATAGGTTAAGAAAATATGAGGAGGTTTTTTGACAATGGCTAAAGAGATTATGTTTAGTGAAGATGCGCGCCGCGCAATGCTTCGTGGAGTTGATGCACTAGCAGATACAGTTAAAGTGACTCTTGGACCGAAAGGACGTAACGTGGTTCTTGAGAAAAAATTTGGTTCACCGCTAATTACAAATGATGGTGTTACCATCGCAAAAGAAATCGAATTAGAAGATGCATTCGAAAACATGGGTGCAAAGCTAGTTGCTGAAGTAGCAAGCAAAACAAATGATGTTGCCGGTGACGGTACAACAACTGCAACGGTTCTTGCTCAAGCAATGATTCGTGAAGGTCTAAAGAACGTAACAGCCGGTGCGAACCCAATGGGAATCCGCAAAGGAATCGAAAAAGCTGTTGCTGTAGCTGTTGAAGGCTTAAAAGCAATTTCAAAGCCTATCGAAGGTAAAGAGTCTATTGCTCAAGTTGCTGCTATATCTTCTGATGATAAAGAAGTTGGCCAATTGATTGCTGAAGCAATGGAGCGCGTTGGAAACGACGGCGTTATTACAATTGAAGAGTCAAAAGGCTTTACAACTGAGTTGGATGTAGTTGAAGGTATGCAATTTGACCGTGGATATACTTCTGCTTACATGGTAACAAATACAGATAAAATGGAAGCTGTGTTAGAAAATCCATACATCTTAATTACAGACAAAAAAATCTCAAGCATCCAGGAAATCCTTCCTGTTCTTGAGCAAGTGGTTCAACAAGGCAAGCCATTATTATTGATTGCTGAAGATATCGAAGGGGAAGCACTTTCAACACTAGTGCTTAACAAGCTTCGCGGAACATTCAATGCTGTTGCTGTTAAAGCTCCTGGCTTTGGTGACCGTCGTAAGGCAATGCTTGAAGATATCGCTGCCTTAACAGGTGCAGATGTAATCACAGAAGAGCTTGGCCGTGAATTAAAAACAACTACAATCGAATCTTTAGGACGCGCTTCTAAGATTGTTGTGACAAAGGAAAACACAACAATCGTTGAGGGTGCTGGAGAATCAGCTGAAATCGCAGCACGTGTGAACCAAATCCGCGTTCAATTAGAAGAAACGACTTCTGAATTCGATCGTGAAAAATTACAAGAGCGCTTAGCTAAATTAGCTGGCGGTGTAGCAGTCATCAAAGTTGGTGCTGCAACTGAAACAGAATTAAAAGAGCGTAAGCTTCGTATCGAAGATGCATTAAACGCAACTCGTGCGGCAGTTGAAGAAGGTATCGTATCCGGTGGTGGAGTAGCCCTTCTTAACGTATATAGCAAGGTTTCTGAAATTCAAGCTGAGGGTGACGTGGCTACTGGTATCAACATCGTATTACGTGCGATGGAAGAGCCAGTTCGCACAATCGCACACAACGCTGGTCTTGAAGGATCTGTCATCGTTGATCGCTTAAAGCGTGAAACAGTTGGCACAGGCTTCAACGCTGCTACTGGCGAATGGGTAAACATGATTGAAGCGGGTATCGTTGATCCAACTAAAGTTACTCGTTATGCATTACAAAACGCTGCATCTGTTGCGGCAATGTTCTTAACCACTGAAGCAGTTGTTGCAGACAAACCAGAACCAGCTGGCGGCGGCATGGGAATGCCTGACATGGGCGGCATGGGTGGAATGGGCGGCATGATGTAATTAGGGGTTTAAAACCTTGTTATATCAACGTCTAAAATGATAATATGCTTTTCTTGTCCTCGTTTTATAAAAAACACGGCAACCTATGACAAAAAGCTAACTATAGGAGAAGGTCTTTCATCAGTTTGCTAAACTGTTGGGAGGCCTTTTCTTCCATATTGGCGGTCATATGAGCATAGATATTCATTGTCGTATTAATATCTGTATGTCCAAGCCGCTGTTGTATTTCTTTAATGCCAACTCCAGCTTCAATCAATAATGAAGTGTGGGTATGTCTAAATGAGTGTGGAGTAATGTTCTTTTCTATTTCAGCTTTTTTCAGAAGCCTTTTAAGCCGGGTCTCAACAACTTTTCTTAATTGTGGATGCCCATCATCTGGAGCAAAAATAAATGCATTATCATGGTAAACAAGTCTGTTTTTTAATTTAATCTCATTTTGTTTAAGCCTGTGCTTCCTTAACATGTTTATCAACATTTCATCAATCTTTATAGTACGGACAGAGCCCTTTGTCTTTGGCGTTAAAAGCTGATATTTTTCAAAATGATTGGTAGGGTTATAAAGAGTTTTAGTAACTCGGATAGTACCCTGCTTTTCGTTAAAATCCCCCCATTTTAAAGCCAATCCAAATAGTCTTAGGAACCATAAGGTTTTTGGACAAGTTATTAAAACTCAACACAGAAATCATTTTGGGTGCAAACGTTGAGAGAGATTCTGAGTATGCTCATTAGTAACCTTTAACTTTAGGTTAATTATGAATTATTATGTGATTTTAAAAAGATTATAAGGGAATACTGATACAGCTTGCCCGAGTTAAGTATCCGGTTTTTGGTTATGAAATCACGCCTGACATTGCCATTATTGATCCTGAGTTTAACGTATTCCAGGCCGGCTTCGATTGTAGCTTATACGGGTATGGATGCCTTGACACCTGGTATTGAAGCATATGTGTCCACCTTGCACAATTCTTTTACTGATCCGCTGGCCATGCAGTCGATTAGGCAAGTGGTAGAAAATATTGAAAAATCCGCAGCAGGTAACAAACAGTCAAGAGCAGAAATGCATTATGCCAAAGCCATTGCCGGCATGGCCTTTTCCAACGGATTTTTAGGAATTGTCCACAACTTAGCCCATAAGAGTGGAGCCATTTTTAAAATTCCGCACGGTATTGATTTCCTTTCTCGAGCCCGAAGCCTTATTGAAAAATGTACGAATTAAATATGAATTTCCTTCAGAGGATATAGTTTTTACCGGGGAAAAAATCAGTTAAAACAGGTTTTTATAAATTTAATTAAAAATTCCATAGAGGCGATGCCAACTGGTGGTAATATCTATGTTTCCATTGATTCGACTGCTCATCATATTTTAATTAAAATCAAGGATGAAGGGGTAGGAATAGGGGAGGAACAGGTTAAAAGATTGGGGGAACCTTTTTTCACTACCAAACATAATGGAAATGGATTAGGCCTTATGGTCAGCTATAAAATTATTCAGAACCATAAGGGAAATGTTAAAAGTAAACTAAATCAATGAACCTCTTTTATAAATCACATTTAATAAAAAAACAAAAAAGAAGCCTTTAATCTTTGATGCTAAGGTATAAATCAAACATTTGAAAAGCCCTCATATTCTTTAAATTTGAGGAGTAAAGATTTATTTAACATATTATGTGGGAAAACTATCCTATACTGACTTTGAGGAGTGAGAGGATGTTCGTGAAAGGGAACATTATTGCAGGTGAATTTGATTCGACTATCAATGAATTTTCCTTACAGAAAGTTAAGAATTTCGAAACAGAGTCGATCCTTAATGAAGACCAGTTAAATAATATTTATCATTATTTAAAAAAACATCAGTATGAAGACGATGGGCAAATTATTACTTTATACGATCAAATGCTTGTACGCTTAGAACAGGATGAAGTGAACCAGTTAATTTCTGACTTAGAGACAGTAATATCCATGTATCACTGAAACATATGAATTTATCTGTAACATGTAAAAAAGCAGACCCTAACGGATCTGCTTTGTTTTACGATGGATTTGTCGACCAAAGTCCAGCTGTTTTAACGAAAACTCTTGGATTAAGTTTTAAACTAGCTACGACTAATTCTGCAAGGTCTTCTGGGTGCATCACGTTTTCTTCATGGCCTTTAACCAGATTTGTATCAATGGCTAAATCAGTTACGACCGTACTTGGTGTTAAAGCAGTAACACGGATATTGTGTTTTCTTACTTCAAGCATGAGTGATTCTGTAAGTCCTAAAACAGCGAATTTTGAAGCACTGTAAGCACTTGTAACAGGCGCACCTTTTTGGCCAGCAGATGATGAGATATTGATGATATCTCCTGATTTTCTTTCGATCATTCCTGGTAATACTGCTCTTGTTACATTATACACACCCATTAAATTGACTTGGATGATTTTTTCCCATTCTTCTGGAGTTAGTTCAAGGAACCCACCAAATTTAGCAACACCTGCATTGTTGATTAGGATATCAATTGCTCCTAGGTCTGATTTGATATGTTCAACAGCATGGGTAACGGATTCAAGATCGGTCACATCTGCTGTTGCTGCAGAAACCTTTACATCATATTGTGATAGTTCAGCAGCTACCTTTTCTAGATTAGACATATTTAAGCCGATTAAGCCTAAATGAACGCCTTCTTTTGCTAAGGCGATAGCAGTAGCACGTCCAATGCCTCTTCCTGCGCCAGTAACTATTGCAGTTTTTCCATTTAAAGAAATCATTTTATCACTCCTAAAATTATTACAAAATGAAGTAGTTCATTCTAACAGAAAGACCGCAATCTTGCATGGAAACAGCTTGCGGTCTTTCCTATTTAGAACTCGAGGAATAATATATTTATTCTAAGTTGGCGTGTCTACCGTACATTTTATTGGTATCCAAACCTTTTTTCTCCATGAACCGAAGAATCACAGCGTCGTAAAATAGTAAAAGTGTTTGCTCAAATAATGAGCCCATTGGTTGAATCGTCTTAAAATCACTCTCCGACTGATCTTTAGGTGAGCCAGGCAACTTAATTGTGATATTCGCTAATTGGCCAATAGTGGACTCAGGGAAAATGGTAACAGCTGCAATCGCCCCACCGATGCTTTTTGCTTTCTCAGCCATGGAAACTAAACCTTTTGTTTCTCCTGAACCTGATCCAATGATTAAGATGTCATCTTTTTCAAAGTTAGGGGTTACTGTTTCGCCAATCACATAGGCATCTATCCCCATGTGCATCATTCGCATGGCGAATGATTTGGCCATAAATCCAGATCTACCTGCGCCTGCAACAAAGATTTTTTTTGATTCAAGAATCCCATTTACTAATTTTTCAGCTTCATCATCCGAAATTAAATCTACGGAGCGATTTAACTCTTTTATGATTTCAGCTAGGTATTTAGTTGTATTCATGATCTGAATTACCCTTGATTAATCATTTGTTGCATTTTGGCAGCAGCAGCTTTTTTATCAGCTTGTCCAGTAATCCCGCCACCTACAATGACAAGGTCTGGTTGTACTTTGATGACTTCTGGAAGTGTGTCTAACTTAATACCACCTGCGATTGCAGTTTTAGCATTTTTTACAACACCCTTGATGGTTTGTAAATCTTCAAAAGAGTTCTTTCCAACTGCTTGAAGATCGTAGCCAGTATGAACACAAATATAATCAACGCCCATAGCGTCCACTTCTTTTGCACGTCCAGCAAGATCTTTTACAGCAATCATATCAACAAGGATTTTTTTACCTTGTTTTTTCGCTTCTTCAACAGCACCTTTGATTGACATATCTTCAGCAGTTCCAAGAATTGTGACGATATCTGCACCTGCTTCAGAAGCTTTCATCACTTCGTAACCAGCAGCATCCATAATTTTAAGGTCTGCTAAAACTTTTAAATTAGGGAATGCTTCTTTTACTGCCTTTACTGCATGGAGACCTTCATTGATAACAACAGGTGTTCCGATTTCAACGATATCAATATGTTCCTCCACTTCTTTTACTAATTGAATTGCTTCTGGGATATTGACTAAATCTAATGCTAATTGTAATTCCATCTATATTCACTCCTATAATTTTTTTATTATTGTACAGTGATAATGTTCCCAAAGGGTAATAATACTTTTACAGTAATATTATCCTTATAGTGCATTATCTGTACCTGCCAGCATTAAGGGATATCATGTTCTCTCGCTGAACAATTGCAAGTATACTACGTATATAACAACAATAAAAGTACGCACTTTTATTTTACATAGTGTTAAAAAGTATACTATAAGACAAACGGCTTATATAGTCTTACTATTAACTTTAAAAGAAACAATGCACCATTCCGCATGGCCTATTTTCTGTATAAGTTGCTTGATAATTGCCCAAATTGTCATTGTTGATGTTGTTTATAAAAATCTCTTATTAATAAAGACATTTCTAGCTGGGGGATTGAATGAATAAATTTTTTGATTATATTCTTTTAACAGTAGGAGCGGCTATTGTAGCAATGGAATTAGAAATGATATTAGCGCCAAATGGGCTGGTAGATGATAGGGTAACTGCCTTATCAATTATGGCAAATGCCATGTGGGGCTTAAGCCAAAAGCTTCAACACATAAAGAATATTGTTCTCAACAAATTTATATCATATATTTTTGTGGCCAGGGAGAGGATGCTCACCCTGGCTTTTTAATTTATTTAACACAAAAATAGATGAGTTTATTTCCTATAGTATACATTTTGTTATTAAGTTATTTTTTTATCACTATTTAAATAAAAAGTGCGTACTTCCATTTAAAAAATGTAGGTATTATACTTACATCTTGTTGCAACATTGGATTCACGAAATACTGTGGTTATTGATCAGTCATCTGATCTTCCGCATTCAGTTTACTACATTGAAAGGGTGAATAGTATGTTCGGGTTACATGCAAAGCATCACAAAGTTTGTTCAAGATGCCTAACCTTCACATCGAATAATGGTTATTGTCCAAAATGTGGTCATTCGCATTTTAGGGACATCATTATTACGGTCCAAGCAGGTTCAAATAAAAATATGGCTAAGCCAGGGATTGGCTATCAAGAGTTATAGTAGTTTTTTAAGAAAGGCATAAGTGAAATTATTAATTTTGGAGGTATGTAAAATGGAGGCAATGACATTTGTCTTATTTGGGGCGACAGGGGACTTAGCAAAAAGAAAAATCTTCCCGGCTCTATATAATTTATTTTTGGATCAAAAATTACCTCTGCCCATCTCAATTATTGGGGTGGGCAGAGGAGATTTATCAGATACTGATTTCCAAAATCATGTGGAAGATTCCTTAAAAACATTTTCTAGACGATCACTAAATGACGATTCAAACCTTGAAGTGTTTATCCGTGCCTTTCGGTATACCCATGTAGATGCAATCAAGGCTGAAGGATATAAAGGATTACTTGAACTCGTTAAACAACGTGAAGAAGAATTGAATATTCCAGAAAATCGTATGTTCTACCTATCTGTTGCTCCAGAGTTTTTTGATGTGATTGCTTTCAACATTAAAGAGAGTGGTCTAAGTTCTACTAAAGGTTGGAAACGTCTAATTATCGAAAAACCGTTTGGACATGACTTAAAATCAGCTCAAGAATTAAACGATAAACTAAGTAAAGCTTTTGATGAAGAAGAAATTTTTCGCATCGACCACTATCTTGGAAAGCCGATGGTACAAAACCTGGAAGCGTTAGGATTTGCAAATCCAGTGCTTCAAGCATTATGGAACAACCAATACATTGCAAATGTGCAAATTACTGCAAGCGAAACAGTTGGGGTTGAAAAGAGAGCTGGTTATTATGATCAAGCTGGGGCTATTCGCGACATGTTTCAAAATCATATGCTGCAAATGTTGATGATGACAGCAATGCAGCTGCCAAAACAAATTAGTGCAGAAGAGATCCGCAATGAAAAGAGAAAAGTAATAGAGTCACTTCGTCCATTAAAGAAAGAGGATGTGGTGAATCATGTGATTCGAGGTCAATATGGTCCTGGTGAAATCCAAGGTAAACCAGTTGTTGGGTATACAAGAGAACCTGAAGTTGCTCCTTCTTCTTTAAATGACACATTTGTGGCTGTCCGTCTATGTGTGGATGATGATTTTTGGAGAGGGGTTCCTTTCTATATCCGTACAGGAAAAAGAATGACAGAGAAATCCACCCGAATTGTGATTGAATTCAAAAATACTTTAAAGGATTTGTATAGGACTCAAGAGGAAGAAACTGCGCCAAATCTTTTAGTGATTGAAATCAATCCAAACGAAAGTGTTTCATTACAATTAAATAGTAAAAACCCATTAAACAATGGAAAAATCGAACCAGTCAATGTTGATTTTTCTGCTAAACAAGCAGATGTTCCTGAAGCGTATGAGCTTTTAATTTACGATGCAATGCGTGGCGACTCAACATTCTTTGCACATTGGAAAGAAGTGGAGTTGTCTTGGAAATGGGTACAGCCAATCTTAGAGGCTTTTGAGGAAAATACAATTCCCCTTCAATTATATCCATCCGGGTCAATGGGACCAGATGCTTCCTACCAATTATTGGCAGAGGGAGGATATAAATGGTGGCAGTAATAAAAAATGAAGAATATTTTTAGATTATTAAGGAGGAAATGAACATGAAAGTTGGATTAATTGGTTTAGGAAAAATGGGATTAAACTTAGGTCAAAATTTAATTGATAACAAGCACGAAGTAGTAGCTTTCGATGTAAATGGAAGTGCCGTTGAAGAAATGAAGAAATACGGTGCTCAAGGTACATCTGATTTAAAAGAACTTGTTGAATCATTAGAAAAACCAAGAGTTGTATGGATTATGGTTCCGCATGCTGTGGTAGATTCAGTAATTGATGAAATGACACCATTATTAGGCACTGGAGATATCGTAATTGAAGCTGGAAATTCTCACTATAAGGAATCCATTCGCCGATATAACCAACTAAAAGAAGTAGGAATTCACTTTATGGATGCCGGTACTTCTGGTGGAATGGAAGGTGCTCGTAATGGAGCATGTTATATGATTGGTGGAGACCCTGAAGCCTGGAGCATCGTGGAACCTATTTTCAAGGATACAGCTGTCGAAAACGGATTTATCTATGCTGGTAAAGCAGGGAGCGGTCATTTCTTAAAAATGGTTCACAATGGAATTGAATACGGTATGATGGCAGCGATTGGTGAAGGATTCGAGGTATTAGAAAAAAGCAAGTTCGATTTTGACTACGAAAAAGTGGCTAGAGTGTGGAATAACGGCTCAGTTATTCGTTCATGGCTCATGGAGTTGACTGAACGTGCATTTTCAAAAGATGCAAAGCTAGATGAAATTAAAGGGATTATGCACTCTTCTGGTGAAGGGAAATGGACAGTTGAAACAGCTTTAGATTTACAAGCAGCCACTCCTGTTATCGCAATGTCTCTTTTGATGCGTTACCGTTCATTAGACAGCGATACTTTTACAGGTAAAGTGGTAGCTGTATTAAGAAACGAATTTGGTGGACATGTTGTTGAAAAAAACTAACAGAATTACATCTGTCACATTTAATAGAAAAAGAGTCAATAAAAATAGGTGAAGAAAAATAGCTCATTATTTGTGAAATGGTAATGAAAACAATGAATATGATGATAGAAAAGGATGTGAAGTTCATGAATGTATTGGATGCAAAAATGATAAATACTCAGTATGGTATAGAAACTTATCTAGATCTATTGAAAAATGTTGAAGTGAAAGACATTCAATATGTTACAGAGACAGCTTCTTTTTACGAAATCACTATAGGTGTAGAGTATTTTCGGTTAAGAAATGAAAATTATTATAATAGTGAAAAGAGATATTTTAAGATGCGTATGAATTCTGATTTAAATGCTATTACTATAATAGAAACAAAAAGAGAAAGTTTATTTGCTGTGAAAAATGAATTTGAAAGATCTGCAACAAAGGAACTGATTGGAGAGTGGCTAATAAAAAGCAATGCTTTCAGAAAAGTTCTTAATGATTTGATAGCTGATAAGAAAATGGAAAACGTTAAAACGGAGGAAAATATAATAGGAACAATAAGGTTCCTGGAGAAATTACTTGAAATCACAACAGAAGACATTTTAAGTGCTCGTGTTGAGAGATCTCACTAGTTTCCGAAATAACCATTAAAGTGATAGAAAATTTTTTTGGAGTAGGTTTTTTAGAAAAGTTAAATAGGGAATCCCAAACGGTATGAATTCCCTATTTAACTTCTGCTTCTATTTTTGTAATGCATCTTCCTATCAAGAAAATATGTTTAACTTTTCCACATATAAGATTCCCTAATAAACATGAGTAAGAAAACGATTATATATTTATCTTGCCAGGAACATTTAACAAATTTTATTAATGTAAATGGTTATCCTAATCTGTAATAACTAGGAGGGATGATAAAATGGAACAAGTTAATCACCATACTAAAATTAATGCATCAGAAAATGCTGTCATTTGGTCACAATATGTTAATGACAGTTTGTCACGATGTATTCTTCGCTATATGTTACATGATGTAAAGGATGAAGATATTCGCGATTTACTGGAATTTGCCTTAGAATTATCAGAAACTCATTTAGAAAAAACGAAGCAATTCTTATCCTTAGAAAATCTTCCAGTTCCAATAGGCTTTACAGACGAAGATGTCATAGTAGACGCTCCTAGTTTATTTACTGATACATTTAAGATTGTTTATTTACATATTATGACAATTCACGGTTTGACGAGATATGCTGGTGCCACTAGTGTTTGTATACGAGAGGATGTAAGAAAATACTTTATTGAATGTACTTCGCAAACATTGGAACTATATGATAGGGTAACTAATGTTTCCTTAAATAAGGGAATTATTAACAAACCTCCTACTTTAAACAATCAACAAAAGATTGATTTTGTTAGGAAGCAAAATTATTTAACTGGTTGGTTCGGGAAACGTAGACCTATTAACGCAATTGAAATCAGTGGTGTGCATCTTAATATGCAGAAAACAATGGTGAAAATGGTATTGGAGTTAGGATTCAGTCAAGTTTGTCAATCTAAAGAGGTACGAGATTATATGGACCGTGCTCGTAAGCTTTGTATTAAACACTTTGATATTCTAAGTTCAATGTTAAAAGAGGAGAATCTTCATGTTCCAAAGTTATTTGAAACAGAAGTAACAGATTCAATAGTTCCACCCTTTTCAGATAAACTTATGCTATTTCATATAGCGACACTGCTTTCTGCAGCAATTGCTTATTATAGTGAGGCATTATCAATGGGACAAAGAAGAGACTTAACGGCAGATTACGCACGAATGAATACCGAAATTGCCTTAATTGCTGAAGATGGTATAAATCTATTAATAGAAAAGGGATGGATGGAACAACCTCCCTCTGCCACTGATCACGAAAGTTTGGCAAAGAATTAGATCAATGATAATTATGCTTTATGAAAAAGAAAGGACCTAGTTATGATGGGTGTCAAAATGGTTGATAAAAAAATAGTCGGTGAAAAAGCAGCAGAGTTTGTTAAAGATGGCATGGTTGTGGGGCTTGGAACGGGTTCGACAGTTTTTTATACCATACAAAAGCTTGGTCAGCTAGTGAAGGAAGGCCTTTCCATTAAAGGTATTCCAACTTCTGTTCAAACGGAAGAATTGGCTAAAGAATTAGGCATTCCACTTACAAGCTTTAGTGAAATAGAAAGTATAGATATTGCTATTGATGGAGCAGATGAAGTCAATTCAGAATTAGAACTGATCAAAGGTGGTGGCGGCGCACTTTTAAGAGAGAAAATCATAGCGAGAGCAGCTAAAATATTTATTGTTGCAGCAGATTCATCTAAAAGGGTAGAGAAATTAGGTGCGTTTCGATTGCCTGTAGAAGTTATTACGTTCGGTTATGAAATGACAGAAAAACATATTAGAGCCATTGGTTTAGTCCCGGAAATTCGATTAAACGGTGGAACTCCGTTTATTACTGATAATGGGAACTATATTTTTGACTGCCAAATTCCTGAGCACGTTCAGCCTGAAATGTTAGAACGAATGCTTAACATGATACCGGGAGTCGTTGAAAATGGGTTGTTTGTTGGAATGACTGACTTGGTGATCACTTTAGATCAAGAAAAAAATGTTGTCATGTTAAGAAGGTAAGAACATAAGAGTGAGACTTTGAGTCCCTCTCTTATGTTTTTTATATCTTTACAATGATTCTACCTCTTGCTTGTCCTTTTAAAATAGTAGGCAAGTTTTCAGGTAATTCTTCAAGGGTAATTACTTTCTGTATAATTTCAGAAAGAGTAGAAGGTTTTAAATCGGTTGCCATGCGATTCCATAGTTCTTGCCGAACATCCATTGGACAATAAACAGAATCAATACCGAGAAGGTTTATGCCACGTAAAATAAACGGAAACACGGTGGTAGGAACGCTTCCTCCACCAGTTAAACCACTGACCGCAACAGAACCATTGTATTGTATTTTACTTAAGATGGATGCAAGTGTCTCTCCTCCGACTGGATCAACCGCTGCAGCCCAATTTTGTTTATCAAGAGTTTTTATTTTACCATTAAAGACATCTTCACGAGAGATAATCTCTTTTGCACCGAGCTTATGTAAAAAAGTATGCTCAGAATTTTTCCCCGTACTAGCGACAACTTCGTATCCTCTTTTTGAAAGCATGGAAACAGCTAAACTTCCTACCCCACCAGTAGCTCCAGTGACAAGGACTTTGCCCTTTTCTGGCGATAAACCGTTATCTTCTAACCTTTGAATGGAGAGGGCTGAAGTAATACCTGCTGTCCCCAAAATCATTGATTCCATCAACGTTAAATTTTCAGGTAAAGGGACAATCCAATCACCAGGAATGCGGGCATATTCACTATAACCACCATAATGGGATACCCCAATTTCATAGCTTGTTGCTATGATCTCATCTCCTTCGCGGAAGCGTGGATCTTGAGACGATACGACTACACCTGCTAAATCAATACCTGGAATAAAGGGATAGGTTGTGACGATTTTTCCATTCGGAATACTAGCTAAACCGTCTTTATAGTTAATGCAGAATAAGAAACCTTGATTAAAACATCACCTTGAGGTAACTCATTTAAGGTAATATTTTTGACTTGAACAGAAAAATCGTTTTCATTTTTATCTACCATCAATGCAATAAATTGTTCCATCATTCTTTAACTCCTTTCTTGTACAGCAGAATAGAATTATATATTCACTGCTAATATATAATGTATGGAAGAATATTACAAGTACATACTTTTATTTTATATAGTGAAAAAAGTATACTGTGGGTTATAATAAATATGGAGGTGAAGTGAAATGTCACGAATGCAGGATAAGATGTTTAATTGTGAAAAAGAATTAACTCTTTCCGTTATCGGTGGTAAATGGAAGATGCTTATACTATGGCATCTAGGAAAAGAGGGAACGAAGCGATTTGGTGAACTGAAAGCTCTTATGCCAGGGATCACGCAGAGAATGCTAGTTAATCAATTGCGAGAACTGGAAGAAGACTTGATTGTAAAACGCAAAGTCTATCCCGTGGTTCCTCCAAAAGTAGAATACTCCCTTACTGAACAAGGAAGAAGCTTGATGCCGATTCTCGATGCTATGTATAACTGGGGGAAAGATTATATGGAAACTGCTGGGTTGAATCCTTTAGTAAGACAAGAGTCGATTAGGTAAATTTTAACTGGTAATCTAAGGTTGACTCCGGCCAAGGGGGTCAACCTCTTTTCATGATAATTTAATAATTATTTTTAGTATTTTGTAATGCCTCAAAATAAAGCTGATAATTAACTTTTATTTTCATTTTTCCCCAAGCGGCTAACCATACCTTTTCGCTGATGGGTTTGGAAAAGGGGCTAAGGGTGTGTGTCCCGATTTGAAGAGGATCCACCTTCAGCTCTTGCATTTTTTTTATGAGGCCCGTAGTTTTCATTTCTAATTCAGTTTCAATTTCCTTATGAAGCTGCATCAGTTCATTTCCGTTGAGGATATTTTTATTACCTTGATATTCCTCAATTCTTCCATTTAGTTTCACGTTTATTGTAACTAGGGAAAGATTTTTATCCAAATCCACATTTACTCTTGAGCGTAGATGTCCAATAACCACATCTAATTTGGTTATTGGGAAAAACTTCAAATAGTGATCATTGTCAAGAAGTTGAAATATTTGATCTTCGGTATTTGTGACCATTTCTATTAATTTATCATTGCTAAAAAAAGCAGTCCCCTCGTAAGTAAAGTTATCTTTCGCTACTTTGAAAACAGGAAGAACGGGATCTGAAAATGGTGAAAACAGCTTATTTTTATATTCATGCAAATTGACAATGGTCATTTCACCTTGTTTTTTCCTCTCATAGTGTCTTAGCATCCGATACAGGTAATAATCAAGGTTTTCTTGCTTCTTTGCTTGTCTGTTAATATATTCGTCAAAATTACCTTTAACGATGACTAAATACATTCGTTGCGAAATATCATAGTCTGTCAATAGCGTGTTAATCAACTGAATAATCCCTTGTTTCGCTAATTCCTCATGAATTAAAAACAAACGGAGTTGTCCAACCTTCAATTCACGATAATATCTTAAATTAAAGTCTTTTCCTCCCTGTTTAAGGAGATCAACATCTAGTGTTAATAAGCTTTTTGGCTCATTTACTAATGGAGGGACTAATGTACTCATTTTTATTTTTCCTTTTTCGCCTTTACTAATTGACCAAAAAGTGACAGGGGCAATATCTTCAATTGTATTGTTCTCAACAAATGGGGCACATCCTGGGATCATGACTAATGAAACAAAGATTCCCCAAACTAAAAGCATTTTCTTTCGTCTCATGCTTTTACACGCCCTTTTAGCTTTGTCAATAGGAGCAAGAATGTTGGGACGATAAAGTAAGTTATTCCACTTAACCAAATTTGAATATTCAGGAGAATATTCTGTTCGGTTTCAATAGACCAAATCCAATTATTCACAATTAAAAAGCAGAGAAATAACATAATACAAGTGACAGCAAAACCCATACGTGAAGGTTGGGTACTTGTTTTTTTTAGGATGATTCTTGTAGCCCCATATATACATAACAAGAAAATTGATAAAGCAAACACCAATAAAAACATATGTAGTGAAATCAGGATAATATCCAGTCGTTCAAACATGGGAGATTGTAAGTATCGAATCATATGAATAATAGGGTATTTACTTTTACTTAAATAATTTGAACCGAAAAAGAATAAACTCGCAATAAACAATAGCAAATACTCTGAAGTAGAAAGAGCATTCGCATAGGTTAAATATTTACTCATTTTTTGTTGTGGTTTGATCCAAGGAATTAAACAGATTAAATACTCTGGTCCTGAATATGAAGACCAAATGAGTAACAATCCTTTCCATGAATCAGTTGTCCAATTTGTTGGTATCAAGGGATACAAATCATGTAATGCAGCGATTGGTGGAATAAAAAAGGGAAAATATAAAAAAATTATCCAAAAAACACATAAAAAAACAATTACCACAAACCGTATGGTATTTTTCATTCCTAGTGAAGCAACATAGGAGCTCGTAAGAAGAATGAAAAAAATAATCCAATTTGAATTCATTGATGGGAAAATAAAAGCATGAATGACTTCTAAGTATCCGAGTGTGATCACCGTTATTTTGATTAGTATCAATATAAGTCCTATAAAAGTCAAAAGCCTTACCATTCGAACACCAAAAAGCTCTACAAAACCTTGATATCCCTTTTTAGCATAATTTGATTCTAGCCATTTGCATAACAGCCTTATATTGAGTTGGGAAAAGATTGCCATTGCAACAATGCCCCAAATCATAAACGGGTGTAATAAGTAGGTAGGCATTAAAAAAAATAGGTAAAGCATTTGGAAACGGTTGACGATGAAAAAGGCATAGATTCCGTCAAATTTAGATGATTTATCAAATAAGGAAAATGTGGTCAACTTTGAATCACATCCTTCGTTTGTATCTCCATTTCTGTAAAGGGTGTAAATGATCCGGACGGGATTTCATGTTTATTAAAGGCCCTCTAATAAAGAGATCGATCCAGTCCTTCCAGTAAAATGGAGCGATTGGTGAAAAATAGGGTTGTTTTAAGGAAGTAAGACCATTTAGATGTGCCGAAATGGCAATTGCTCCCATGGCAATGCCAAAAACACCAAAAAAGGATGAAAGGAGAAGAAAACCAAATTGAATGAGTGTATTTGCCTTCGTCATCAAATAGTTTGGTACTAAAAATGAGGAGATGGTTGAAATACAAACTAATACAATTAATACTTTGCTCGCAAAACCCGCTTGAACCGCTGCTTGACCGATAACTATACCACCAATCACCCCTAAGGTTTGACTTGATTTGGTCGGCATCCGTAAACTCGCTTCTTTTATGATTTCAAGAATAGTTAACATCACTATTGCTTCCCAAAATGGTGTAAAAGGTAGTTTACTTCTAGATTCCACTATAACAAATAGTATTTGTAAGGGAATCATTTGATAATGGTGGGTTGTTAGTGCAACATAAAATGGTATCAGTGTGACGGACAGAAAAAAGCTTAAATATCGAATAAGTCTTAAAAAACTTGCGACCGGCCAACGATTAATATAATCCTCAGGTGATTGGAAAAGGTGAAAAAAGGTGATTGGTGCAATTAATACAAACGGTGTGTTCTCTACCAAGATAGTTAATTTACCGAGCCCTAAGGAATAAGCACAAACATCTGGGCGGTCAGTTTGTTGGAATTGTGGAAAAATACTGTGATGATGTTCCTCCATAAATGCCGCTACCTGGGATGAATCGAAAAATAAATCAAAGTTAATTTCAGAGATTTTCTTTCTTGCTATTGATATATATTCAGGATTGGTCAACCCGTCTATGTACATTAGGACAACCGTTGTTTCACTTAATGAACCTACTTTATATTTCTCTGTTTTTAATTCAGTAATAGGAAGTCTTCTGCGTATGAGGGTGATATTTGGTTCTAATTGTTCAGTGAAACTATCTTTTGCACCGTATAAAATTGTTTCTGTTTCAGAGGTTTCAATCCCCCTACTTAATTCGTTAGGAAGAGGAATGGCCAACCATTGTTCTTGGATACAATCATTCAGAAGTACAGCACCGGTGAGGAGTAATTTCTGTGCCTCTTCAAGTGATTGGATCTTCATTACTTTAGGTGTGGCTATGCTTTCGTAAATCATGGCATGTGGACATTGGATAACAGGTTCTATTATCGATTCATTCAAACGATCCTGGTCAATTAAGGTTCTTAAATAGATTAAGACAACTTTTTGATCGTTAAGTGTAGTGCGTTCGATTATCTCTACATCGTCCATATTGTCTAAAATCTGTTTTAGAGAGTCTAGTGATATCTTCCTTTGCACAGGTTGTTGTGTGTCACTACTATCATTAGCAATGCTTTTACCCTTTTTCAAAACATAAACATCCCCCACTGATATAAGCTGCCATTTGTTCACTTTAGAAAAAGTGTAATGGTAATTCTTCCTTTTAGTATGAAAAAGAAAAGATTATTTTATACTAATAAAATAAGGTAGGGGAAACTATATAAATTTTACAGTATAGTTTTTTACACTATGTAATGAAAAAGTGCGTACTTGTTCAAATTTTTCATTTCGCTAATATAGGATTAAATGATTATTACAAATAGAAAGAAGGGGATTGTATGCAAATGAGAGTATCAGCCGTTCAGTATTATCTTCATACCATTAGCTCTTTTAAAGAGTTTGCAGACCAGGTGGAGCATTATATAAAAACAGCAGAAGAATTCGAATCCGATTTTATCATCTTCCCTGAATTTTTCACTACTCAACTTATGTCCCCCTAAAAGGGAATACCTTATACGTTGTCGATATAGGTGTCCGTCCAGCTTTTCGAAAGTTAGGTTTAGGCAAGTTGTTGATGTTTTCTATGTATGATGTTGTTGTTCATTTGGGGTTGGAAAGACTACTTGGTGGGGGTAGGATGCCAGGTTATCACAAACATACGAATGAAAAGTCACCTGAACAATATATAGATGCAGTGGTAAAAGGAGAGCTGAAGGATCCAGTTATCACTTTTCTCCTCCGTTGCGGCCGTACACCAGTAAAAGTAGTAGCAAATTATTTAGAGGATGAAGAATCGTATAATTATGGCACGCTAATGGAATGGAAAAATCCGTTTTCCCATTCAAAATAAAGAAAATCGACTGACAAAAATCGCCATTTTATAATTTTATAACTCAAAACTTTATTTGAGTTCAAGAAGGTACGGTGCCAAGCATCAGTCTCTTTTTGTATGGATGCAATATTAAAAAAAGCCACCTCACAAGAGATCGCTTTTCCCCAACAATATAAGATAAAGGATAGAAATCCAAAAGCCAAAGGCTTTCAAACTTATTATTTTCATGATTCTCTGGTTGTATGTAGTTTGTGGTCAAGTTTTTTCTTGATGTATTTCTTTATTAGCTCCTAAAGCATCCATAAGCTTAGTGTCACATTGCTACTAACATTTTCTGTCAGGGAGTACATTTTAATACTATGTGAAACAATACACTTAAAGTAACAGGGGCGTTAGTTGAAGAAGGATTGTGAAGAGGAAAAAGCCCCACTCAATTGAGCAGGGCTGAATACATTATTACATCTGAATGTGTCCTCTTTTGTCCTCCGGTTTGTCCTCCGATGTTTTATATTGCATTTAAAACCTTTAAGTCGAATTTTTTATAAATGTTGATTTAGAGCCTTTTTTTAAACACTATTACTTTCTAATAAATATGAAAATGAATGGGCGGCATGATGTAATCTGCCCCTCAACCCTTGATAGATAAGGATTTGTTGGTAAGATGAGAGTGGTTTGCTAACATTTTTCTAACATAGAGGATATTAACGGAGGCTTCTCATAAGTTGACCAAACTTATGGGAAGCTTCTTTTTTCATTTCTTGAGTTACGTGGAGATATACAAATAATAATAGACTGATCTATTATTAGACCAGTCTATTGAAAGAATCTTCATGATAACAAAAGCATATATATTGATTCTTTTAACGACATTAATTTTTGATTTTATGCTGTAAATACTACGACACTGCCCATCATATGGACGGATAAAAAATTCAGCTTAAAGTTACCTATAAACTTGGATATACATTGCATCTATCCTCTTAAAAGGTTCTTCTCATTTTAAATATTATAATTCACACAATAATTATTCATGCTTTAAAATTGTTAAACCATTTTTCTTACCAGTTTCTATTAACTTTTCAGCTTGATCTTTTGTAATTGGTTGATTCGGCAACTCATTATCTGAAACAGCTGGTCTAGCTATTTCACGAATGACATTTTCAAAGTCAGTTGAAGTTAAAGACAATATTGCTTTTGCCGTTTCAGTTTTTAATCGGAACGTATGAGATTTACCTCTTGGCACAAAGACTGTATCACCTGAAACAGTGTGTATTTCTTCTCCTTCTAAATAAAATGTTATTTCTCCCTCAACAACTCTCCAAATTTCATCTTCATTCTCATGAATATGAAACGGGGCCTCTAAGCCCTTTACTTCATTAAACTCAAAAACTGAAAAATTCCCACCTGATTCTGAGCTTAATAGTAAAGGCTTCACTCTTGCCCCTAAAAATATATAGTTTGTATCTTTCAATAAATCCGTCATATAATCATTTACTCCTTTTCTTTAACTAGAAGTTTATTTTTTTATCCTACTTATTACTGAGCATCAGTAAACAATAAAGTTAATTGATTCAACGATCATCATTTTATATATTAAATGATGATTATGCAAGCTTAATGCTTTTCTACTTTTCAAAAGTTCTTTCTCTTGACTAAGATTTATCACGGCCATGAAAACAACTAAATAACAAAGTAAGTACGCATTCACCAGATCCACGTAAGAACCTCAAATACTTTGCAATTAGTTTGCAAATCAATTAATATATTAAGTGATAGGAGGAATACTATGAAATACTCATTAAGAAGAATTCGTTTAAGTTATATCGCTTGGTTTCGTTACACACGTTTTTTTAACCGTAATATGACCTGCAGCAATCGTCATTTAGCGAAGTGGGGATTAAGAACAGGTCAGTTTGATATTATTAGCCATTTAAAAGAAGGTGAGCGGGTTACACAATCAGAATTTGCGAGTCGACTAGCGGTGACCAACTCAAATATTACGCAAATCTTAAGCAAGTTAGAAGATGCAGGCTATATTCAACGCGAACAAAAGTGGAAGACAAAATATATTTCACTCACACCAATTGGGGTAGCACTACGAAACGAAGTTGTCCCTGCGCAAGAACAATTCCAGGCAGAACAATTTGCGAATTTAACAGAAGATGAACTTGAACAGCTGATTCAGCTTCTAACAAAAGCAAATCAAGGAGTGCATGAAGAGTGAATATTTTACGAAATGAACAAGCTTATTCAAACGGTGGGGGTGTTTTTTCTTTACAAATTCGTCGACCAGGTTTAATCGATGGAAATTTGGAAAAAGAGGACCATGCATTTGGTCCACTTAGCCGAATTGACCACGCAAAAATCGGGCAAGGCGCAATGATAAGTATGCATGAACACATAAATGATGAAATTTTTAGTTATATGTGGCAAGGCGAAATGCTACATGAAGATTCAACAGGCTTGAAAGAATCTTGCTCACCAACAAAGCAAATGCTCATGGGTGCTGGGAAAAGCTTCTTCCATCAGGAATCAACACCAACAGGTCCAGTTGAAATGCTCCAAGTTTTTATCCGTCCGTCGGAAAAAGGTTTAGAGCCACGCGTTCAATTTGCTGAAATGCAACTACCAGAAGTCAGTGAATGGCGTTTAATTGCAGGACCAACAAAATCGAATGCCCCACTTGAACTTCGTCAGCAAATCATTGTTTATGATGTACATGGAAAAATAGACGAAGCCTTTACATTACCGTTTGTGGATGGCTATACACCCTGGCTGTATGTAATGGATGGCGAAATTACTGCACATGGGGAAACCCTACGTAAAGGGGATGCAATTTCAGATACTGCGGAAGTGTTAACAACAATCCAATTGACAAAGGATACAACGGTTGTGCTATTCCTAGTCGACCTAGAGGCACCCATGACACTTGCTGGTAATTTTAGTGGCGTCAAACGCTTTTAAGATATAGAAATAAAAACAGGGCTTTCTCTTCAGGGATATAAAATAAATGACGAAATTATCATTTAATGTATAAAATGATAACGAATGAATGGAGGATACACTGATGACTAATACGAAGGTAAAAGTATTCCAATTTACAGACCCAGCTTGTACATGGTGTTGGGGTAGTGAACCGATTATGCGAAAATTAGAAACCTATTATGGTGGTCAAATTCAGAATGAATTTATTATGGGTGGGTTAGTACCAGATATTCGTGAATTTTTCGATTCATACAATAACATCGGTGGAAACGCTAATGAATCCAATAAAAGTGTTGCTTCACATTGGCTTGAGGCTTCAGAAAGACATGGAATGCCAGTTCAAGCTGAAGGATTTGCACTTTTTTCTGATGAACATCCATCTACATTTCCAATGAATATTGCCTATAAAGCTGCACAGTTTGAGGATTATGAGTTAGCAGATAAGTTTTTAAGAAGAATGCGTGAAGCCGTTGCAGCGGAAGCAGTACCAGCAAATCAAACCGAAAAACTGATTGAACTAGCACAGGAATCAGGACTGGATATCGGAAAGTTTCTACAGCATTTTACAGATGGTTCTGCGGAGGAAGCCTTCCAAAAAGATTTAAAAACAACTTATCAATATAAAGCACAAGGATTTCCAAGCTTCCTTGTACAATTTGGTGAGAAAGGTGTTATGTTAAGAGGTTATCAAGTATTTGACAATTTCAAAAACGTCATTGATCATTTGTCGGATCATACTGTCAAAGGGCAAGAGATAGACGAAACAGAAGAAAATATTTTAGCTTTCATTGAAAAATATGATCGAGTAGTGAAACATGAAATTAAAGTATGCTTTGATTTACAAGACACGCAATTAGATGAAATTCTTCAACAACTAGAGGATAAAAAGTTAATTACGGTAAAGCCTATTGCGAATGGATTTTATGTGGAAATAAAAAAATCACCATTAGCATGTGACCCTAAAACGGGGATTTGCAATATTTAATAGTGTAGTTTTCAGTAATATCAAGCATAAGAAAATTTCATTCTTAATGAATATATAAAAGAGGTTGGAGCATTTTACAGATGTAATTCTGTTTATGCTCCATTTTTTTGATGGGAACTGAATAAAATAAACTGGTATTCGATTAATAACAAAAACGGTGATGCTGAAATGGGAATGAGTGGACTTGTGATTAGCTTTGCACCAGCCATTGGACTGGACCTTATCAGGTTGGATCATCGACAATGTTAAATGGAATCAAATAACCTTTATTGTTGCAGGTATCATAGCATTTGTCGGATTGTTGCTTTCTTTTGCACTTCATAAGAAAGCAAAACAAGGGAAAATTACACTGTATGGTCAACTGATTAGAAGATAAGATATTAATTTACTAAAGGAGACAATAAATGAATAAGAAATATCAACCTATATTTGAACCATTTACTCTACCTTCAAGCGTGGAACTTAAAAATCGAGTGTTAATGGCACCGATGACGAATTCATCTTCCCTTGAGGATGGAGGAGTATCAGAGCAAGAACTTGCCTACTATCGTGAACGTTCTGGAGGAGTAGGTGCGGTTATTACAGCATGTACCCATGTTGTACAGGGGGGGGAAAGGTTTTCCAAATGAAATTGGTATAGATAATGATTCATTAATTCCTGGATTAAAAAAGTTAGCAAGTACGATCCAAGAACAAGGTGCAAAAGCTATTTTACAAATTTTCCATGCTGGAAGAATGGCACGTCCAGAGTTATTACCTGATGGTCAGACGGTTTCAGCAAGTGCTGTAGCTCCTGAACGTGAAGGTGCAGTTGTTCCAAGAGAAATGACTGAAGTAGAAATTGTTAATACAATCGAAGCATTTGGAGATGCAACACGTCGCGCAATTGAAGCAGGTTTTGATGGAATTGAAATTCATGGTGCTAACACATACTTAATTCAACAATTCCTTTCCCCTCATTCCAATCGCAGAACCGATAAATGGGGAGGCACCATTGAAAAAAGGATGGCGTTTCCTCTAGCAATAATTGAAAGCGTCAAAAAAGCAGTAGCCGATCACGCAAAAGCTCCATTTATAGTTGGATATAGACTTTCTCCTGAAGAAAGAGAAAATCCTGGAATCACATTGGAAGATACTCTCCAATTTGTGGACACATTAGCAGATCAGAAATTAGACTACATCCATGTTTCCGTAGGAGATTTCTGGAGTGGTTCCATGCGTGATGACACTGATAAAAGGTCACGTGTTTTACTAATTCAAGAACGTGTGGGAAACAGTGTACCAGTAATGGGCGTTGGCGGACTATCTTCACCAGAAGATGTTATGAAGGCACTTGACACTGGAGTACCTTTATTATCATTAGGTCATGCTCTAATTATGGAACCAAAATGGGTAGAAAAGGTTATAAACGATCAGGAAGCAGAAATTCGTAAAACATTGCCTAGAACAGATCAAAAAGAGTTAGTTATTCCTGATAATATGTGGAGAATGATTATCAATGCAAAGGGATGGTTTCCTGTTGTTTGAGAAGAATGTAAGGAAATTATTTAAAAAATGCTCTACTCTACTGGTTACTCCTTTTGTTAATAGGTTGAGTAACAAATAGATGTTTAATATATCGGGCGCACTTCTTAAGTAAGAAGGCGTCTTCTTTTATTAGGCAATTATGTTGAAAAAACACCATTAAAGTAAATTGGATATACAAATTAATGTTGAATATGAAGGATTGCACATTAACTCCGTAGGATTTTGGAATAAGAAAAAACAATAAGGTCAGTTGTTTTTATATTATGAATCATTTAAGCATCTGCTTCTTAAACGTCATTTCATAAAGAAAGATAACCTTTTTTTAAGAAAAGTTTATTTTGAGTTTATTTTCAGTTCATTTCCCATTATTGCTGCTAATCAACAATAAAGGACCTCGGAATTCAATATTGCTAGGTTAGAGAGGCAGAAGTCACATAATCTTTCCTTAGTTGCTAAGTAGAGATTATATGACTATCAAAGTTTTGAAATCAATTAGCAGCTTCTCCTTATCAACAGAGCTGTAAACACTAAACTATATTTAACACTTTTTAACGAAACCTAACCACTTTTCACTCATTATTACAAAACCGCCTCTCGACAAACTCCTCACTTCAAAAATCACTCAAACCCCTCTACACCAGCAGAAACAACAAATCCAATCAAATGTTTGATTAGTAAAAGTTTCACTAACTAATCAATTGATTAAATACGGCCAAAACCCTTTCGTAAAACGAACATAGCCCAGTTTGTTAGTAGGAATTCTGTCGATGCTAGGTCTCAGCCTTCGATAAATATATTCAAAATTAACTTATAAAAACGATTAACCTACAAAAATTGACATGTTTTGATACTACACAAACGATTGATTAAAACCACCCCAGCCATTGATAAATAGAGAGTTTCTATTAGAAAATGCGTCGAAATATGTCCATCCTGTACATAGCGACATTCTTCTAACTCATCACCCAAAGTTTAATGAAACAAACATGGGAGTCTCTCTGCATTTCATCTTGCCCCACTGGCCCAAATCTTACGATTTGGCTTATAGATGTTATTATTTTATGTATTTAATGCCGAACTAAGACGGTAGAAAAGAGCCACTACAACCGTTCCCCTGGCTCCTGTAAGACCACTAGATTCCGAGGATAAACTGGAAATTCTCTGGATGGTGCCTGGTTCATCCGGAGTGAAAAACATACTGGCGGGAAAATCTGCCCACCCTAATATTCTCAATTTGCCGTTTCAAATTTAACCTGAGCTAATGCAGCCCTTAACTGTTTTTCAATTTCTTCATCACTATGGCCAAATTTTTTTAGTTCCTCTACCATTTCATCTGCTTCATAATACTTATCAACAAGTTTATACTCTTCACGTGTAAGTCCATATGTATTTGATGAACAACCTACCAGCATTAAATTGAAACTTAATCCTGCAATTGCAATACCTTTAAATAATTTTTTCATTTTCATTTTAAACCTTACCCCCTATTTTTTATGTTTTATAGTTTATGGTTTGTATATTTTGTGTAACAATTAGCCTCATTTTCATACTTTACCGCATTAAACTTTAGCTGAGCAAGGGTCTGACCCCAATGTCTGTTGTTGAAATTTGCTTATCTGGCTGAAAGATAAACATAGATAAGCATGCAAAGAGACCACTTGGCGGGTGATAACCAAGTGGCCTATTTGTGCTTCTTTCTTTTAACCTATGCGCTGGACGAACCAGAAGAGGCCCATGGCCATGATAAGGGTGGAGCTGGTTGTGACGAAAACGGGAAAACGTTTGTACTTTCTGGCCATGGCAAGCAATGGAAAGACGAGTGCGATGATGGCGATCTGGCCGATTTCGACACCAAGGTTGAAAAAGAGCAGCGATGACGCGACGGTGCTGCTAGAGAGCTCCATTTCCTGCAAGATTCCGGCAAATCCGAAGCCATGGATGAGGCCGAACAGGAGGGTGATGATCCAGCGTTTTTTCAATTTCCACTTAGTCATGTTTTCGATTGCGACAAAAACGATGCTGAGGGCAATCGCTGCCTCTACCAATTGGCTAGGAAGTGAAACGATGCCGAGTGTTGCAAGGCCAAGTGTGATGCTATGGCCAAGTGTAAAAGCGGTGACAACCTCAACGACCCGGCCGAGTGAAATAGCCGCTGGGAGGATTAGGCACAGCACGAATAAAATATGGTCATAGCCTGTAATGATATGTTGAATTCCAAGGATGACGAAATTCGAAGCCTGACGAAGCCAGTTCCGATCGCCGATGACTAATTCTCGTTCGGCAATGGTAAACGTGAATTCTTGGGTTTCATTTTCGCCATCGATGGTGGCAAAGTTAATGTGTGATCGGTTGATATCGTCGACAAATAAATCATATGCGATGCGGGTTGATTCTCCACCGCATGAGTACTCCATTTGTAAGTGTGCGAGGGGATAATTATCGCTCGTCATGCTGACGTTTGTCCCGGTCACTTGCGGTTCGCAAATAAGTTCGTCACGGTAAACATGCATGCCTGCAGTTATGTAATTCGTAAGGGTTTCTTCATTTTTGGATAGTACTTCTTCCATTTTCTGTATCGAATCTGCGGATTCAAAAGCAGCAATAAACCCGAATGCCTCAGCAAGCTCAGAAAAATCAAGAGCAAGGTCTATTTCAACTCCATCGGATCCGTCCTGAACGTCCATATAGCCATAGCTGTTGGCGTGGGCACTTGCCTTAGTTGGAAGGAAGCTTGTCAGTAAGAGTACGAATAAAAGGATGAAAGAATTCAGAGTAAGTAGTTGTTTCATATAAGGTGGGGCTCCTTCCTTTTTAAAAAATGTTCCTTTGGAAAACAGGGGAATGGAGATGGTATCGTAGTGATCCATCTCCATCCTTGTTTTCTATTACTTTGCTGTTTTAATCTCTTTTATCTGCTTCTCACCGCTTGGCGTTTTATTGATGTCGAAAGCGTCATACAATTCGCCAGTGGCAGTACGGGCTTCATAGGAAAGTTTGTTTCCGTCAACCGTAACCAGCTGATAATGCTGTGTATCCTTGCTTGCTTTTTTCACTTCGGCACCATTATCATCCCAGTTTTTCGTTGTAGTGTCGTACATCTTAGGACCGGAAACAGAAACAACGAAGACGGTGTCGGCTTTTTCGCTCATTGCATTTGTTCCTTCAGAAACATTTGTGACCATGCCGCGCGCGTAGCTGTGGTCATGTCCTTGAAGAACGAGATCCACACTGTGCTTTTCGATGACAGGAAGTAGCTTGTCACGAACTTCTTCGTTATTGCGACCAGGAGAAGTTGAAAAAATTGGATGGTGGAATGTCAAAACGGTCCACTTGTTCGGGTTATTGGTAAGGACTTCTTCTAGCCATGCGATTTGCTTGTCTAGGTCCACGCCACGAACGTTCGTATCAAGGGTAACGATACGCATGCCTTGATAATCGGTGTAGTAGACATTTTCCATAAATTCGGCAGGTCCGTTTTCAGGAAAAGCAAATTGTGGCTGCCAGTATGGGGAGAGTCCTTTTGGTGAGCCTTTGACGATTTTTGAATATTCGTGGTTTCCTGGAGCAGCAATGCTAGGAACCATGCCATTGATCCAACCGCCGGCTTCGAACCATTCACCCCATTGCTCATCGGCATCTCCGTGGTTGATCAAGTCACCTGCATGGATGATGAAGTCAGCATCAGGCATGTCGGAATAGGCATTACGGATAACACGGGACCAATGTTCTTTTATGTCGTTTTGCGCGTCGCCAACATAAAGGAAGGAGAATGGCTCAGCCTGTTTGGAAGCTGTTTCGAATTCAAACCACTCGCTCCAGTTAACGCCGTCTCCGACCCGGTACAAGTACTTTGTTTCCGGATTGAGGTCTTCAAAGTTAACGGTGTGGTATTTTGATGTGTATTCCTGATTTCCTTTTACTTCACTTGAGCTTTCGGCATTAATGGTGACCGCTTGCTGCTTGAAGGAAGGGCCATCCCCAGCAACAGCAATCTGGGCTTGTGGTGTGACTACGCTAGTATCGGTGCGCCACGTAACAGCTTGAGTAGTGGCAGTGTCACCTTTCCAGTTCAGGATTACACGGTCTGGAACAGGGGTAGGCTTGTACGTCTCCGAAGCCGGATATTTTGTTGCTGTCAGGTCGGCAAGGACAACATTCATCGTCGGAACTGCGCCAACCAGCAAGGCTGATAGTAAAATTGTTCTGCTTTTCGAGGTGCTGAACATCTTCTTAACATTCATTCAATCCATCTCCCTTTGTACGAATATGTATTACGATTCAATCATAGGATAGAGTTATTTAGCGGATGTATGAATAGAGTAAAGAAATGGTAAACCAGGACAAAATGGGAAAATAGGCGAGGTATGGGGGGAATTGACACTTCCTCTTATCATTTAAGAGTGTAGATTTTCACTATCGATGATGAATTACTAGGCAACTGTACCCAAGTCGAGATTTGTGACCGTTTAATTTTTAAAATATTTATGATTTTTTTGTTAAATTTGTAAATATGAAAAGCCAAATCTAGTGGCGAATTATAACTTTTTAAAACATCTGACAGAAATTTCGTCGAGCTAATGAATAAGCTTAGCAAGGGCTTCGTTGAAATGATTCCATCCTTTTGACGCAGCCCTTAACTGTTGTTGTCCAGAAAAAAACTCAACTAAATAAAACAATTCACAAGGAACATGTAGTCAACACGAAGAAAGCCTGCTATAATTGACACTTTGCAAGGTGAAGCAGCGACATGGGCGATATGAAGAAAACATCAATGCTTCAGCGGATGCCATATATTCGAATGATTTCAGCATCGCAAAGGGTCGTATCGGTACTGAGCACAGCCAGCCATTCGCTTCGCTTGTTGCGGTTTTGTACGAACACGATTCTCACAGCGAATCCGTTTTTCGTCTTTGCAATCACGGAACCATCGTTTAGACCGGTTTTTTCGGTGCGAAACTTGAGGTAATAAATATATCTATTAAAACATTTATCTAAAAGGGGAAAACATCATGAGCGGCTATAACGCAGTATCAGCAAAAAATACGGAAAATGCTCCAAACGGTAACGGTCTATATTCACAAACGGTAGCTTTCTCTCATTACAATCATCTTTCAGCTCAATTACCTATCGAACCCAAAACTGGTAAATTGGTAGCTGGTGGTATAAAAGAGCAAGCTGAACAGTGCTTTAAAAATATCAAGGCAATTGTAGACAGCATCGATCATGTTATGAGCGATATTGTTAGAATCACGGTATTTGTTAAGGATATCAAAGATATTGACGCTGTAGACGAAGTTTATAAAACATTCTTCCCAACCTATGTTCCTTCACGGACAACCGTTGCAGTTGCAGCTTTGCCTATGGATGCTTTGGTGCAAATTGAAGCAGTTGTTTCACACGGTGAAGGTACAATTCCAAACGCACCACAAGCAGGCGACCTTATAAAGCTTACAAATAACACGGCAAATGCACCAACAAGTCCTCTATCTACACAAACCGTGTCTTTCTCTCATTACAATAATCTTTCAGCTCAATTACCTATCGATCCGAAAACTGGTAGATTGGTAGCTGGCGGTGTAAAAGAGCAGGCTGGACAGTGCTTGAAAAATATCAAGGCAATTTTAGAAAGTATTGACGTTCCTTTTGACGATATTGTTAAAATTAATATCTTTCTTAAAAACCTTTCGGATACTGAAGCAGTAAATGAAGTTTATACAACATTTTTCCCAGACTCGGCTATTGCCAGGGCTGTAGCCTATGTCCCTGCGCGGACAACAGTTGCAGCTTCAGCTTTACCTATGGATGCTTTGGTACAAATTGAAGCAGTGGTGTCACACGGAGATGGTACACCCCCACAAGCTGTTGAAGACAGACATGGAATCGTTATATGGGCAAACAACACTGAAAATGCACCAAAGAGTTCTCTATCTACACAAACTGTAGCGTTCTCTCATTACAATAACCTTTCAGCTCAATTACCGTTGGATCCAAAAACTGGTGAATTGGTAGCTGGCGGTGTAAAAGAGCAGGCTGATCAGTGCTTGAAAAATATTAAGGCAATTGTAGAAAGTATCGACCACGTTATGGACGATGTGGTTAAAGTAAATATCTTCCTTAAAAATATCGCGGATATTGATGCTGTAGACGAAGTTTACAAAACATTCTTCCCAGGCGGTGTTCCTGCACGAAGAACAGTTGGCGTATCAGCTTTACCTGAAGATGCTTTAATCCAAATAGATGCAGTTGTATCAAATGCTGAAGGAACACCTCCAAAAGCATAACAGGCATTTGTTTGTAAATACAGGAACTATCAACGTTACTTGTTAATGCCGATGGTGAATGCGGAATCGTATATCCTAGTCATAAAAAGAGGCTGTCTCAAATGAAAATTGGGACAGCCTCCTTCTTTTAACAACATAGATGAAAAAGCATCGAGATTTTAGCCGATTATGGCAGAAATCTTGATGCTTTTTTAGTTTCCGGGCTTGACAAAAAAACTGGGTTAGCTTGCGAATTTTATTGGGCATAATTTTTACTAACTGGTAAATTTGTAGCGGCAATACAAGGTGCCGAACAGAAATGGTGCCCGTTCCGATCTTAAAAGAGCGGAGGATAGGACTCTGAAAAAGTAGATCATTATAATCCGTTTTAATGAAAATTCTCTTCCGCCAAGGAACCAGTGAGTCTTTACGACATCAGTTTTGTCTACTCAAGGCATGTTGAGTATGTAACCAACGGTGACAAACTAAATGTTGCAAATGCTAACATTTTGCTAACGCAATCCAGTGAAAATGGATAAAACACTATTATCGATACATCAGAAATTCAAGTCACACTTAAACCTTGGATTTGGTATGATCGATGTGTTGGTTATTGTATTATCAGAAAGTAGCGTAAAACCCCTAACTTTAGGTATGGGGATACTCATGAATAATAGAACGACTGCCTCAATAAATATTCATATTATAAAAATTAAGGAGAATTACATGGCCTGGAGCAAATTGAAGCAAAATCTGGAGAGTTTTCTCTGTCCTGCATTATATGGAAGGGTAGAATACCGTGCAACCAGCTACCGTTATTTACCTGATAAAGCAGGACTTTGTTATATTGCGGTGGATAAAAAGAATGTACTCAATATGAGTGATATAACTACCTCAATCAGATGGTATCAGACGGAGCTAGAAATTAAGAATGATTCAGATATCCAAATTCCTATCGGCAATGAGGAAATTGAAGCGGTAAGAAAAGAAACCAAGGGGTTAGTTCCGGAGGATCGTCTACAAGTAATTGCAAGGGGTAGAAAATTATCAGAATATGCAAAGGAGCTTTTGTCAGCGCAGTCATCATTAAGTAAATCAAATTTTATCGTTGTTGCTAATAAATTTTTATCCACTTCTATAGAGGAAAGCATAGAGAGCAATGATATTCTATTGAATATTCTAGCTTTGGTGGATAGACGGGTTGGAAAAAAACGAATTTTAAACATGACCGAGAAGATGAAGTTAAAGCATCCAATTGTTCAGTATTTTTATGAACTACGGCTTAGTACGTTATGATAATAAATAACTCATCACCTGAACATCTGTTGCTACTAGTTTAACAGAGGCTTCTCATGAGTTCGGCTAACTTTTGAGAGGCCTCTTTTTTCATTTCTTACATTCTAATTTTTATATCCGAATTTTTAAGAGAGATTACTGAATTAGCGATATTATTTATACAATGTATTTTCCTTTTTTAAGTTAGTGACTTTTCTTGTGAGCGGGATTGCCAAAGTGAGAAAGAAGGATCCAATGATTATTAATATAATGTTTAGTATTAAGTCAAACTGACTGATGTTCCCAAAGAAAAAGTTTTGAGAGAGACCTGACGCGATAAATATTAACGCTAACATATACCATATAAAATTGATTCTTTTATAATGCTCTATTTGTGAATCGATATCCGAATAAATTTCAAATTCACCTAAAGAAGAATCTCTTCTAAAATAGTGCCATCTCTTGGACGACGCAATCTGTTCCACTTTTAACTCCTGCAATAATTTCAAATAGGAGTCCTTTTCATTTTGATAAATTTCCTGTTTAAGAAATTCTATTCTATAAATATAGTTACCAGGCTCGCATGGTTCAAATATATAATATCCGTTAGAAATGTCTCTAAGTGCATAGCCGTTTTTACACATATTGTTTAACCAATTCTCTTCTTTATCTAAATTAATAAAGAGATTTTTAAAGATACTTCTTTTCACTTTTTTCATCATTTTGCCTCCCTCCAGTAATCTCTATTCCGTTTTGATACAGCTCCTTCAGTCTTACAATTTCAGATTCAAGCACTCGGTTTCCAGTATCGGTAATCACATATACCTTTTTTCTTGCTGCTATGTCAGTATTATGTAGTTTAATCCAGTCTTTATCTAAGAGGGCTTTAATTGCACCGTAAAGTGTACCGGGAGCTAAAGTTAAACGATCGTTGCTTATCTTTTTTATAAATTGCATGATACCATAGCCATGCTGAGGTGTAATGAGAGATAGTAGTATATAGTAAGTTGATTCTGATAAAGCTGTGTGGTTATTACTTTCTGAAATTTGAACCACCTCCGAAACGTTATTGTATATCCCTTTACGATATATCGCCGAACGATATATCGTAATTTAATTATATCGTGTGACGATATAACTGTCTACAGAAAAATAACAGTGAATATTAATAGAGTCTTTTCACAAGTGGAATAAACTTGTGAGAGGCTTCTTTTGTGTTTCCCTTTTATCAAACGAATTATTATATATTGGCTTTCGAAGTAGTCAAAACGGATAAACCTCAGTTAATCAATCAGGTAAGTTTGAAATAATATGAAGGATTAGATATACTTAAATAGTAAGATAATTTTAATAATTCTTAGACACTTCTATAAAAATAAAAGTCTAAGAGTCAAAATGATTTGGAAGGTGGAAGTAAAATGAATACGCTAGTAGCACAAGAAAGAAAAGATTCTAAAAAATCTACATTGAAAACATTGAGAAATGATGGAGAAATCCCTGCAGTTGTTTATGGAAGGGATATTAATACTGAATCAATTTTTATTAACAACTCAGATTTACTAAAAGTGATAAAGAGCGTTGGTAGAAATGGTATTATATCTCTAAATCTTAATGAAAAATCAGAAAATGTTATTTTAAGAGATTACCAAAATGACCCTGTAACCAGGGATTTACTTCATGTGGATTTTCTTCAAGTTGATAAGCACACTGAAATTGATACAAAAGTTAGTGTATTTATAAAAGGAACGTCTAATGGTGAGAAAGCTGGAGGAGTTGCTAAACAATTTCTTCACGAATTGGATATAACAGCAAAAGCGAATGATATTCCTGATAGTATTGAAATTGATATCACTAATTTTGAAATCGGTCATACTGTTCAAGTAGCAGAAATTAAAAAAGATTATAGTAACTGTACGTTCCATCATGAGGATGAAGAAACAATAGTGATGATCGATTATGTGAAACTTGTAACAGAGGAAGATATTAGTAATCTTGAAGTTTCGGGAGTTTAGTCCTGATACGCATGCCTAAAACTTACTTTTTATCATTATAGAGCAAGGCTTCTCATTAGTTAACCAAACTAATGAGAAGCCTTTTTTGTTTTTCTGTATACTATTAGCAATAACAGTCACCTCTACTAATATATCGATTGTAGTCAAACTTACTATCATTCATTTAATAAATTTTGAAACATTCCCCATAACCTATTCGTGTAAGGGGGAGAAATCGTGCAATAGGGGGAAAGCTTCATGTCTACAATCAAAATAAAGGGATTAAGTAAATCATATAGAAAGATTCAAGTTTTAAAAGATGTTGACCTTCAAATAGATACAGGGTTATTTGGTCTGCTTGGACCGAATGGTGCAGGTAAGACGACGTTAATGAAAGTATTAAGTACGACTCTACCTTGGAATGATGGACAAGTAACGATATATGATTATGATCTCTTAAAAGAAGGGGACAAGGTTCGAGAAGTCCTTGGTTATTTACCACAGCATTTTCATGCACCTCCTCAATTTACGGGAAGAGAGTTTTTACATTATGTAGGTTCAATGAAAGGAGTTATTGATAAAGGGGAGAGAACAGAGCAAGTAGAAAGGCTATTAGAAGAGGTTAATCTAAAACCACAAGCCAATAAAAAAGTTAAAAGGTATTCAGGCGGCATGAAAAGACGACTTGGAATTGCACAGGCGCTCCTCGGAAACCCCAAGTTAATTATTCTTGATGAACCGACAGCTGGGCTTGATCCATCCGAACGAATCAGGTTCCGAAATATAATTGAAAAGTTGAGTAAGAAATATACGATTATTTTATCCACACATATTATTAGTGATATTGAATCGAGCTGTGAAAAGGTAGCGGTATTAAACAATGGTGAGGTGCTTTTTCAAGGAACGACCGAAGCGTTAGCTAAACAAGCAGTAAATTTTGTCTGGGAATTATCCGTACCCTATTCTGAATATGACAATGTAGAAAAGGAATATGCCATTATTTCTAGTAGAAGAGAAAATAACAATGCAGTTTTTCGAATAATAGCAAAAAAATCCCCGGATGAACGTGCGATAGCGGTGCAGCCAACGATTGAAGATGGGTATATGACCGTTATCAACGGGGTGATTAAATGAGTATGTTGAAGATGATTTTTCGCACAGAGTGTTTATTGTTATTACGTAATCAGTTTTTAGCAGTCCCGCTCATTATTAATGCGCTCTGTTGGGGATACATCGTAATATCTTATGAGATACAAACGATTCATTTTCAAGAGCGGGCGGGTGCTTTTTATAGTGGCTTTATTTGGATGTTGCTGCTGAATCTATTAATTGTGGGCTTGTTTTCTGTTTATATGGCGGGCAAAGATCGAGAAAGTGAATTTGAATATTTAGTCGTGACCTATCAAGTAAAAAATGTTGAATGGATCGCGGGGAAATGGTTGGTCACACAATTGTATGGTCTTTGTATTACGCTCATTACTTTACTTGTTCAAGCCGTTTGGTTTGTGAGTGGGAAAATGGCTTTTGGTGATGTAGCTAAAAACGTCTTCTATGCATTTATTCAAATGGAAGGTGCATTCTTTTTACTGATTTCGCTTGGTTTTTTGTTTGGAGTCTTAATGAAGAATATTTTTGCTTATGTCTTAATTCCTGCTATTTTAGTGCTGACTTTAGGTCTTCCCTTTGATTACACTGGAGTTGCATTGTCGTTCGATAATCCAAGGCTTCACTTATTGACACCATTCGATTATATGTTTATTGAATCTCCTTATGAGGGGCTATGGGGGATTGATCGGGTATTCTGGGGTACTGTATTGCATCAAACGGCTGTTTTGTTGCTTGGAATTGTTGTTATTCTCGTAGCGCTCTTGGTCTTCCGTTCTAATCGCAGGATACAAAGGGAGAAGAAGATGGTTCCTATTTTGCTTGTCATCCTGATCATCCCGACAATTTTATTAAGTGGAATTCGCTATGTACAATATAATCAGGCTCTCGAACAGTTCGTTACTACTGGACAACAGTATGTAAAGGGGTTTGAAGGAGATAATCAAGATGATTATTATAAGTGGATGAATTCCTATTATGATTCCTATCTCGACCATACTAAATATGACTTTGCTATGGAGCGTACAGATTTAACTGTTCAACTCCAGTCTGATAATCAAATCAATGTTACGAGTAGCCTGACGATTAAGCATAACGGGAATGAACCAGCTAAAGAGGTATACCTGACATTGTTTCATGGACTTCAAGTGACGGAATGTGCAAGTGAATCTGAGATTACATGTACATACGATAAGGATGTTGTTACTGTTCATTTTGAAGATATGATTGAACCAAAAGAAGAGTTCACCATAAATTTGAGTTATCATGGAAGTATTTTACAATACCGTGATGATGGTTATGTGGAGCATTCCTTTATTGGAAAAAATCGAGTGTACCTTCCAAAAGAAGCGGGTTGGTATCCACTTATTGGGGACCGCCAACTGGTCATTGCACGGGAGCATAATCAGAATTATGTTCAATTTGAACAAAGGAATGGAAGACTTGTAGAAGATTTTCCTACCGAATTCACCGTAGAAGTTTTGAATGAAAATAGCGGAATTCCGCTTGCGTTAACGATTCCAGAAGTAAAAACCGGTGTCTATCAAGGAACGTCTCAATATGGCTTGTCATTAGTTGGTGGGAATATAAAAGAACTAATGGTTGATGGAATTCGAGTCGTTGGACATCCTGATGTGCTAAATGGCACCAAAGAAACAATTAAAGAATACCAAAAAACGTGGAATTTTATTGAAAATTGGCTGGAAGTTCCGATGACGCCAGAAGTAATTTATATTTTGAATGATGATCATTATTACCTTGCCAAAAATACGCCCAGTCAGGAATTTCTTATATGGGGAGCTGATAATCTGGGAGATACAAGGGATTCAGTTATTTCCTATGAGGTAGTTGAGTATCTTACAGCTGATTATTCCACGTCGGATTATGATGATTTCAGTTTGTTGGAAAAATCAATGGAATGGGCGATACTTAGTGATTTGCATGATGAGATTGGCTTTAAGGACTGGTATTTATCTACATGGGGGTCCGCAGTAGAAGAAACGGGGCTCGTAGATTTATTAAATGAGTATGAAGGGGAAGGTACTGTCAAGTTTAATGAAGTAGTTAAATTTCTTTATAAACAATACGAACAGCTAGAAGAAAAGCAGGAATTTGATATGGAAGCTGCATTGCAATTATACGAAGGAGAAACAAGCAATTGAGCGGGTTTTTGATTCGCCTTAAACTTTTTCTAAAGCTATGGTTAACATCGTTATTTGCGATGATGGTGATGTTACTTATTCCCGTTGCAGCATATGTAATTTATAGCTCGGGGTCCTATACAATTGAAGAGCTATCTAGCATAGTTTATGAGGAAGCGGCGCCAATTTGGTTTGTACTGATCTTGCAATGGTGCTTATCGATTGATTTTGATTCGAGGTTTTATATGCAAATCATGACCTACCCAATTGCTAGATGGAAGTTCCTGATGGAAAGGTTGCTAGTTTCAGTAGTTATTTTTACCGGTTTATTAAGTGTTGTTACGCTTATATTAACACCCTTTAATGGGAGTTTTGTGTGGCAAAGCTTAGCATTTACGATTCCGGTATACATCGCGGTTACTGGATTTGTAATCGCAGGTACGGTGATTGGCAATCATTCAGTTGGTGGTTTATTGGCAGGGCTACTTTTTTGGATGACCTTTGAATTTGGCGGCATGCTTTTAGGTGATTTAAATGTGATTTTACTTAAATATGGCAGTGTGTATACATTTGTTAATAGCGAAACTGCTTTTTTTGCTGTTGCAAATCATTGGATTATTTACAATCGATTGTTTTATATGGGGATTGGCGTACTATTAACTGGACTAGCGATATTCCAATTTAACCGAAAAACAGCTTAACAATACGGAGGGAACACCTAATGCAGGATGAAGAGTATATGCGCCAATTGTCATACGGCAATGACTCGGCATTAGATACACTTGTTTTCCAGTATCATAAACCTCTGTATGGGTATGTATACCGATTATTACAAGATGAAAATCTAGCTGAAGACATTGTTCAAGATACATTTATGAAAATTTATCAACAAGGGAAGAATGGCTTTGTTCCTGATTCCTTTAAACCGTGGATGTATAAAATCGCGACAAATGGTTGTAGAGATTATTGGCGGAAGGCTTCCACGAAAAGGGAGTATTTTACGGATGAAATTGTAGAAGGTACAGGCAAAATCCATCATATTATCGACCGTCAGCTTGAACGTCAATGGATGATTGACGCTTTAGATCAATTAGCACCAGATTATCGAATGGTTCTTTATTTACGGTTTTATCAGGAATTAAAATATGCAGAAATTGCTTTGGCGTTAGAAATACCTTTGAACACGGTAAAAACTTGGATTTCAAGGGGTCTTAAACAACTTGAAGGAATCTTACTAGAAGATGAGCGGAAAGGAGCGGGTGTAAATGAGTGAGGACAGAGAATTAACGCGATTAGAAAATGAGTGGAAAAACCGTTTTGACCGATTTACAGCCCCTGAGCCCTCAAGAGAACAAACCTTAGATCTGCTTCAAAAGATAAAAGCTGTAGAAGAAGTTAAGCCAGTTGATTTGCGGTTTAAACTGGAATCACATCAAGATACACAATCTATGTCAGCCAGAACCGTAAATTTATTTTTATCTCAATGGAATTTTCACGGAACGCGAAGTTGGCTTCTTACAGGAATCATTATGTTGATATTAACCCTTACGATTAGCCAAAATATAGGCAATGAAGTGGCTGGATTTTCGACATGGATTAAGTGGGTTACACTTTTTATGATTGCGGTTATGGGATATGCGTTTCGTACTAAAAATGAGGGGAATCAACTCATTGAAACATTAAGTTATTATCCGTTGACTGTGCAAATGTTTATGCGTTTTATGATTGTAATGGCCTTACAATTGGCGATTACATTGCCGTTAAGCTTTATTATACTGGGAGCAACGAATTCTATTTACTATTTACTAGGGTCCTTTACCCCGGTTTTATTTTTTGGCGTTATTGGCTTTGTTAGTACAATTTGGCTTGGACAAAAGATCGGCCTATTACTGGCTCTATTTGTTTGGTTTAGTCAAACTTTGTTTGAAAAGCAACACCAATCTGCGTCCTTATTTCAGTTACCGGAAAATGAGGGATTCTTACTTATGAATATCGTTGTTATGGGGATTTCTATTCTTTTACTCGGCACTGTTACATTGAAATACCGTCAGATGAGGGATTTGACATGAGGATAGTGTTAGACAACATTGAATTTACAAAAGCAAATGTAAAAGTATTCAGTGGAATAAGTTGTTCATTTAAAGAAGGAGTTACGTATGTCATAGGGAATAATGGCGCAGGGAAAAGTGAACTCTTGAAAATTGTTTCTACTGCGATTATTCCCGATAAAGGAACGATTACCTATACAAAATTAATCCGTGATAAAAAAGTTGGGACGTATCGTAAGCATCTAAGTACCGATGAAGTTAGGAAAATTGTTGGTTTTATGCCGCAGCATTTCACAGGCTATTCGGAAATGACAATTGAAAGATACTTAACATATATGGCTTTCCATAAAGGAATTCCCCATAAGCTTGTTAAACCTTTACTAAATGAATGGTTAAGCGATGCTAATTTAGTTGAACTTAAAAGAAGAAAGCTCCGGACCCTTTCAGGTGGAGAGCGACAAAAGGTAGGCTTGATTCAAGCACTTATTAATCAACCGAGAATTTGTATTTTGGATGAACCATTTGAAGGATTAGACACGCATGAAAAGCAGTTTTTTAATCGTGTAATTCAGAGACTTTCCTTTCATAGTGTCATTATCATTAGCACACATTTAGTGGAAGAAATTGAGCGGTCAGTTGGGGTCAGCATCTTATATATGGAAGAAGGGAAATTGTCTTATATCGATAGTGTGGATGAACTTAGTGAATTGAAAAGTTTCCTATCGAATGTGGAAAAATAAGGGTCTATGTTCAGGCGTTGTCGAAAGAGTAAGTGGATTTTGTAAAAAGAGAAACAAAAAGCTGCTGAAGTTCATCAGGATCGTCCAACAAGTTCTGATATTTGTAATAATCATAAAAAATGCAGTTCCCAATATTAGGACTGCATTTTTTTTACCCCTACATTTCTCGTCTTAACCACTAAGTAAGCCTAGGTAATTGGTCTTTATACATCTTTCGTAATTCACTCAGTTTTTCTAAATTCCGGAGTGATTGTTGTTCAAGATTCTGGCCAATACCAAGAATAAAGGTTTCTACTAAAAAGGTTGGAGCTATCATAGAGTGAAATTCCCACAACTCTCCTCGATTTGTATAGAAAATATAATCCCCCTCCCCTTGAAAATCTGAAATAAGACAGTCTGTAAGAATAATCGTCTTATACTTTACTTTTTTTGCATAATCCAAGAGCACAGAAGCTTCTCGACTCATCTCAACAAAACCGAACATAAATACAACGTCTTCTTTTTGAAAATGCATTAAAGACTCAAATAAATCATGTCCACTTTTTGGTAGTAGTTCGATTTCCAATCCAAACCGTGCAAGACGGTGTCTCATTAATACTGCGATCCCTTCAGCAGAACTAGGTGCATGGATATAAATTTTTCTACAATTCGTCATTAATGTAATCGCTTGTTTAAATTGCCCACTATCTAGTGCTTCCAGGGTATTGACAAACTGGTTCTGAGTCATCGCTAGTAAATGCTCGTGAATTGGAAGTTGTTGATGTTGAATTTGTAGTAAGGAATTTTTTAATTTATTTTCTGGTGACACCTGTTCATTCTCTTTGATAGCTGTTTTAAATGATTTGAAATTGTCGTAGCCAATCTGTTTCCAAAAGCGAGATATGGTCGCGTTACTCACATGCAGCTTTTGTGCAAGTTCTGTTTCAGAAAAGGTTAAAATACGTTCACCGCTTTTTTCGATGAAGTCAGCTATTCGTTTTTGGTTTGGAGTTAATTTTGTAACATCCCACTTCATATTCATTTCTATCCCCTCCAAATAGTAATTTATCACAAAATGAAAAAAATTTTTCATAAAATAAAAAAATAAATTTTTTTTACAATATTCACATTATTCCTTAATACATCCTTTACATTTCACTACTACAATGAAAGGTAATAAAGGATTGAGGGGGAAAAATTTTGTTAACGAAGTCTTATGAATTAACGCAATCTCAAAAAATGATGATATTTATTTTGTCTATGTGTCTTTATGGGTTAAGCAACATGTTTACCGAGCTTGTGCCGTCCGTACATGTTGGGCCAATCGAACTTTCCATTGATGCTTTTGCCTTTATTCCGTTAGCGTTATGTATGTTATTCCATCCACTTTATGCAGCCATTGGAGCCGCGACAGGTGAGTTGATTTTTGGCGAGTTAATGTTAGGACAGTTTGGTGGAATTGGTGAAGTGGAGAAGTTCATTTTATTTTCACTTGGTATGGTAATCGGAGGGATGATGGTTCGCAATCCGCAAAAAAAATCGCAGGTAGTGATGGGGGCAATTGTTGGCTATGGTGTGTTCCTCGTTTTAAGTACGATTGTAGATATTGTCAAAGTAGTTGTTGGGGTTGAAGATTTTGAAGCGGTTCCTGGTTTAGCAGCAAGTATATATGTGGTAGAAGGTGTTGAATTTTTAACGGATCTCATATTCTCAGGTACCTTATTTGCTTTACTACCAACGCTTTACTTAGTCCCTCGTTTATATGGGAAAATTGAACCTTTATTAGGTATGAAGCCAAGAAGCAACAAGGTGAATATTCCATTAAAAGAGATTCTTACACCGAAATTCGTCGTGATTAGCCTTATTTTAACTGTGGTAGCCTTCTTTGCAGAAGCTTTGGCAGAATCTGATTTTGAAGTAGGGGTATGGGAGCCGGAATTTGTTGAAACATACGGTGCTTCATTTATCTGGATCATAATTGGTGTTGCAGCAGTATGCTCCGTTGCTATTATTTTATATCTAGTGAAAAAAGGGAAAGATTCGAATTTAAATGAGGATATGAGTAAGAGTGTCTAAGCCAATTGTAGAAATCCGAAATGTGTCTTTTCAGTATCCGGGAAAGGACACAAAGGTTCTTAATGAAGCAAACTTAACGGTTGAAGAAGGCGATTTTCTTGCGATAATCGGTGGAAACGGTTCAGGAAAATCAACCCTTTGTAAAACAATGAATGGTCTCATCCCTAAATTTTATGTTGGTGAATTTGAGGGAGATGTAGTGATTGATGGGCTTAATACTTCTGAACATGATGTCGCAACGCTTTCGAAGTCGATTGGATATGTCTATCAGGATTTTGAAAATCAATTACTTCGTCCAACTGTTTTAGACGATGCCTCTTTTGTGCCTTTAAATTATGGTTTTCCGGATTTTAAAGAACGCGGGAAATGGGCCTTGCAAGTAACAGGTCTTTCCCATTTGGCTCAAGAATTTGTCTGGCAGTTAAGTGGCGGGCAGAAGCATTTACTTGCTTTAGCAGGTGCTATTGCCATGAAGCCTAAAGTATTGATAATCGATGAGCCGATTGCCCAGTTAGATCCACAGCATGCCAAGACCATTTATCATGTACTCAAAACCTTGAATGAAGAGTATGGGACTACGATTATCGTCATTGAACATTATACAGAGTTTATTGCAACGTATTGTAAGCAAGTGGTGTTAATGGATCAAGGAAGAGTGTGTTGGAAGAAAGATGTACGTGAGGCCCTTTGTCGTGTTGAAGAATTACTAACGCGGCAAATTTTCCCGCCACAAGTCACGTTAGCCGCTCATCATTTAAATCGTGATAAGGCTTACCCAATTACGTTGGATGAAGGTATTGACTATTTTAGTGGAGTGAAATCCCATCTTGCTCCACTACCACAACGTAAAAGCAATGATGGGAAGATACCGGTTCTCGCTTTGAAAAATATAAGTGTTCGTTATCGAACCCTTCGTAAACAAACAAAAGATGCACTACACCAGGTATCTACTACTTTTTATAAAGGAGATCAAGTAGCACTTGTAGGGAATAACGGTGCTGGAAAATCTTCTTTATTAAAAATATTAGGCGGAATTGTGAAACCAGTAGAAGGTGTAATGGAGCTTTCTGGAATTCCGTTAAAAAAATATACACCTGAAACACTATCCAATCACATTGCCTTTGTTTTTCAAAATGCAGAGGAAATGTTCATCGATGATAGTGTCAGAAAGGAAATAGAATTTTATTTAAAAGCACGAAAGGTTGAAAATCTATCGTTCGTTGTTGATCAAATTTTAGAGGATTTCGATTTAGTTGATTTCCAAAACCAGGATGCACGATTGCTGAGCGGGGGACAACAGCGACGTGTCTCCCTGGCGATTGGTGCGGCAATGCGCCCATCTATCATTATTTTAGATGAGCCAACCGCAAATCTAGATATGGCAACAAAAAATAAAGTGGTATTATTGCTCGATCGTTTAAAAAAACATGTGGATACCATTATAATAGCCACACATGATATGCAGCTTGTAGCTGAATGGGCAAATCGATTGCTGGTGATGCATGAGGGTGAATTGATTGCAGATGATGTTAGTGACGTCATTTTCAAACAAAAAGAGATTTTAAATCGTGCGGGCCTTGTTCCACCGCAAATAATCAATTTGTGCAATGAGCTTAACTTTCCACATTGTGCAACGATTGAAATGTTTGTAGATAGCTGGAAACAAGCGGTCAAGCGGGGTGTTTTATATGGAAATTAGTAAATTCTTGACTGATAAACTTTCGCTTGAATATGTGAAAGGTGAGTTGGTGAGAACGGCTTACGGGATAGAAGAAAATCTACTAACGAAGCTGGATCCGCGCGTTCTCCTAATCTGGTATGGCTACTTTGCGATTATTCCTTGGTTTATTCATAGTCATGTTGTTCTAGTTGGATATCTACTATTCATGGTCTTTCTAACGTATAAAGCCAAAGTAAGTCCACTTATTTTAGGGGTTCTTGGGCTTGGGTTACTAGGAGAAATGGCCATTCTTTTCATCATTTCACTATTTTTCGGTGGGAATATTGAAACCGTGCTCCCTATGTTTTGGCTAAGTATCAAGCTGGGGGCAATGTCGCTTGCCAGTGTCGCCGTTTTTACGAGCTTAAATCCAGAAAAGTTCAGTGATGCGTTATTAAGAATGGGTTTTCCTGCTCAGTTTTCATTTAGTGTTGCCTATGGTTATCGAATATTACCTACTTTATTGGAAGAGTTTCAACAAATCATTTTATCGTATCGCTTGCGGGGCCAAGCACCAACAAGAAACGGCCTTTTTTATTGGCGAAAGATCGTCTATTTCTTGATCGTTTTTATCCGTTCTTTTTATCCGCTTATATTAAACACCGCGAAGCGCTCAAGAACAACAGTGGAGGCACTTGAAACAAAGGGTTTTAGTTATGGTGCCAATAACAAAGAGATGATTAAGCTAAAAACGAGTTATTTAAAAGTAACCTATATCGATTACTCGTTTATGATGATTACGATTTTATATTTAATTATCGTCCATGCTTTACATTATGTTTTATAAGGAGTGCTAGTATTGAAATTCGATTTTCACACACATGCTAAATTATCAAAGAAGGCAGATTTCTCGATAGCCTATTACGAAGAGATGGCAAAGCAGGCATTACAAAGTGGACTTGATGGTCTTGCATTAACAGAGCATTTTAATACGAGTAATTTTCATGAGGTTTATGATAGGTTAGATGAACATTTTCCTTATGTAGATGGCTATTATAATATATTTGGGTTAAAGGTATTTCCAGGTATGGAAGTTGATATTTTAGAAGTCGGCCATATTCTATGTATTGGAGATTTACAAGATATTCGATCCATGCGTGAGCAGTTAACTGATTATACAGAAGAGAGATCATTTATTCGGTTTGCTGAACTATTAAAGCTGCGGTCTAACTACGAAATGCTTGTCATTGGTGCCCATCCTTTTCGTCCATCTACGGCATTAAAGGACCTAGATCGTTCTTTGTTAAAACAGCTGGACGCTTTCGATTTAAATGGGAAGGATTTGCATACTCGTGGTATTGAGGAAAATATCAGAGATGTAGATTTGCTTGGCCTAGCACTTGATAAACCTGTTGTCGGTGGTAGTGATACACATCAGTTTATGCAATACGGAGCAGTGTATACCGTTCTGGATAAGCCCTGCACAAATGTAACAGAGTTAAAGGATGTTGTTTTAAATAGACAATTCTCTGTGGAAGTGGCAGAAGATCTGCATGAACGAGTATCCGAAGCTAATCGGTTAAAAGCAATTTTAAAGTCGAAATTAGAAGTTTAACTCTATTAATCTCATAAGTAAAAAGGATATTTCAAAATAGAAATATCCCTTATTACTTTCGATTATTATTCTAATAACCTGTCATAGTCAACTTGCAAAAATAGTGCTACAGACGTAGTAAGGTATTAGTCTCTAGCAGGTTAATTTAATAAATATTATTTTGTATGATTACTTTAGTACGTTTAATCATCTTTTAGGTGAAGTCAACTCAGAAACCTGCATGTAAGAATATTATTAATTCAAAAAAGTATGTAGGAAGGGGGTAAAATTTTGTTTTTAAAAATGGTCAAGAACGATTTCATCAGGAATAAAATTTCAACTATTTCAGTATTTGTATTTATAACTCTCGCAGTTATTTTGGCAGCTAGTGCAATAAATAATATTGCCAATCTGATTCAGTCGATGTCTGAACTGCAGGAACGTGCAGTTCCAGCTGACATTACTCAAATGCATTCTGGAAAATATAACCAGGAGGAAATTGATAAATTTACAGAAGAACAGCGTGAGAATATAGCGATGCAGGAGACGATGGTTCTTCTGACTTTGGATGGAAGTAATATTCATTTTGGCAAAAATCAAACGATGGCTGGAACGGTACAGGATATTTCATTTGTTGTACAGAATAAGGAATTTGATTTTATAGTGGATCTGGATAATGAAAAGCTGAATGTAAAGGAAGGTTTCGTTGCGGTTCCCATCTATTTCATGGAACAATATGACTTAATAATAGGTGATTCGATTACGGTGATAAGTGGAGAGTATCAGCAAGAGTTTGTTATTTCAGATTATGCAAGAGATTATGAGATGAACTCATCACTAACTTCTTCGAAACGATTTGTGATTAATCAGACGGACTATAATGAAATGCTAAAAATGCTCGTAGGGGAACCAGAATATCTGATTGAATTCAAACTAAATGAAAACGGGGATTCTAATGCTGTTCAGACTGCCTACATCAAAGGAGGTTTACCAGCAAACGGTCCTACAGTCGGAGGCAAGTTCTTTCTGATATTTAATGCCATGTCAGATGCGACAGTGGCTATGGTTATTATACTGATCAGTGTACTTCTGATTATTATCGCTTCGCTTTGTATTAGACTTACGTTTCTGGCAACGATTGATGAAGATTTAAGAGAAATCGGAGTTATGAAAGCAATCGGAATATCCAAAAGGGATATTAAGAAGGTATATCTTAACAAATACAGAGTGATGTCATTAGTAGCAGGTATCATTGGCTATCTCATGTCCTTCGCAGTAGTGAATCTATTTAACGGTAATATGAGATTGTATCTATCTTCGGATTTATCAGGAAACTTAAAATATGGACTATCTCTTATCGCTCCAATATTTGTATATGTCATGATTGTGATGTACTGCAAGAAAGTCTTGAAAAGAATTGATAAGATATCTGCAGTGGAAGCATTACGTTCAACTATCATGGAACGTGGAAAGAACCGAAAATACAGTTTTTCACTGCTTAAGAACCAATTCTTCAGCACCAATATTTACATGGGAATTAGGGATGTATTTAAGCGTTTTAAATTATACAGCTTACTGTTATTTATTTTTGTCGTATGTACGTTTATTATCATTCTTCCGTTAAATATGTATAACACCATGAATTCACCGGAATTTTCAACCTACATGGGAATAGGTAAATCCGATTTGAGAATCGATCTTCGAAAGACAGATAGTATCACAGAAGATTTTAAAAAGCTACAGGAAGAATTAAAGAATGATTCGGATATTGAAAAGCATGCGGCTTACATCACAAGTTCCTATCAGGTCGAAAATGAGGAAGGTTCCTGGGACTATATAAATATCGAAACCGGAGATTTTTCCGTATTTCCATTAAATTATCTGGAAGGAAGTGCACCAGATAGTATAGGCGAAATCTCACTCTCCCATGCAAATGCGTCACAAGACGGATTAAACAAGAAAGTGGGAGATGAAGTAGTCGTAAAGGTTGGCGGGACAGAAAAAACTTTGAAAGTAAGTGGAATTTATCAGGATATTACAAATGGTGGAAAAACAGCAAAGGCGCATACCAGTCTTGGATTAAATGAAGAAGCCGTTCTTTGGTATATTTTTTACATGGATTTGGCTTCCCACGTTGATAAACACGTGAAAATGGACTACTACCAGAATGCCTATGATTCCGCTCAAGTAAATGATATCAAAGAATATACCGGACAGACACTTGGAAATATCATTGATCAGATGAGCACAGTTGTGATGGGGGGAATTGCCATTGCATTCATCATTGTTATATTGATCACTGCCCTATTCCTTAGGATGTTATTATCAAAGGATACATCTCAGATTGCCATTATGCGTAGTGTAGGATTAACTTCTAAACATATTAGGCATCAATATATGGCAGGAACATTGATGGTACTGATTTTCGGAATAATTGTTGGAGTTTTGGCTTCTACTTATTTAGGAGAATTTCTGGTAAGTATGGCAATGTCCACGATGGGAGCTGCAAAAATTCAATTTGTTCATGTTGGATGGCAGACTTGGCTGCTATGTCCGTTAGCGCTGATTGTAGTAGTTGGTTTTACAATATCTGTGTGCTGTAAGGTAACAGTTGAAGATGATTTATCTGTTGTGTTAAGAAGTTAGAACAGCTGAAAAAGGTCAGGGCTGGAGGAATATATATGAGCAAAATATTAGAAGCAAGAAATATGATCAAAAAAGTAGAATTAGGAAAAGACCATGAGCTTCTTATCTTAAAGAATATAAACTTGGAGATAGAAGAAGGTGAATTCGTATCTGTCATGGGGCCGTCTGGAAGCGGGAAATCAACACTGCTATATAATATAAGCGGTATGGATAGAATTACTTCTGGTAGTGTGAAATTTAAAGGTCGTGAAATCGGCAGTCTAAAAGAAGAAGAACTGGCGAAAATCCGACGGGAAACAATGGGGTTTATCTTTCAGGATATTAATCTATTAAAGAATCTTTCATTGATTGACAATGTGATGTTTCCTGCACTTGTATCAAAAGAAGCGGATAAAAATGCGGTAAATCAAAAAGCAAAAAAACTGTTGGAAATGACAGGAATTGAAAAGCTTGCAAATCACAATATCACTCAAGGCTCTGGTGGACAGCTGCAGAGAGTCGGCATTTGCAGAGCATTGATAAATGACCCGGATATCCTATTTGGAGATGAACCGACTGGAGCATTGGATTCCAAATCGACAGCAGAGATTATGTCAATTCTTGCAGATATTAATAAAAATGGGACAACCGTAATGCTCGTTACACATGACGTAAAGGTGGCAGCAAAAACTGAAAGAATACTGTTTATGGTAGATGGAACTATTGTCGCACAGAAGAAAATGCGTAAATACGATGTGCAGCAAGACGATAGTAAGCAAAGAGAAGAAAGTATTATGAAATGGTTAGTGGAAAATGGGTTCTAATTTTTCATTGGCATTTGCATAAAGTTCATATGGGGATTGATTAGGTCTAAAGGAAAAGTTCTTAAGAATGTTTGTAAGGAAAGGCTTCTCCGTCTATTTTAGAGTTTTTGAATATTGTGACCCTTTTAACAGGAATTTCCCTAAAAAAATAGAATAGTTAGATATGGTGTCATAAATTGGCCAAGTCAGTAAGGGGGAGTTACCTTGTCACACGAACAAATGAATCCCACGATAGAAAAGATATTAACAAACATTGAGAAAGTTATGATAGGGAAGAGAAATGTTGCTGAACTAAGTTTAGCAGCCCTGCTTGCAGGAGGGCATGTGCTGTTAGAGGATGTGCCAGGTGTTGGGAAGACGATGATGGTGCGGGCACTAGCTAAGTCTGTAAATGCAAACTTTCGCAGAATCCAGTTTACCCCTGACCTGTTACCGTCGGATGTTACCGGGGTCTCGATTTATAATCCGAAGGAAATGGAATTTCAATTTCGTCCTGGTCCATTAATGGGGAATATTATCCTCGCGGATGAAATTAACCGGACATCACCAAAGACGCAGTCCGCCCTTCTTGAAGGAATGGAGGAGGCGAGTGTGACAATTGATGGTGTTACGCATAAACTGCCCAAGCCATTCTTTGTTATGGCTACCCAAAATCCGATTGAATATGAAGGCACTTACCCGCTTCCAGAAGCCCAGCTAGACCGCTTTCTATTAAAAATGAAAATGGGCTATCCTGATATTGCTGAAGAGATGGAGGTTCTGAATCGAGCGCAAAAACAACCGCCGATTGAAGACTTATATCCGGTTATCGACCTTGAAGGGCTTTTAGCTCTTCAGCAAGAAATAAAACAGGTATTTGTTGATAATACGTTAAAGCGTTATATTGTTGACATTGTTAATGGGACAAGGAGCTACCGTGGTGTTTACCTTGGTGCAAGTCCAAGGGGATCGATTGCGCTGATGAAGGCCGCTCAAGCCTATGCCTATATGTATGGTCGCGACTATTGTTTACCTGATGATATTCAATATCTGGCTCCATTTGTTTTATCGCACCGGATTATTTTAAAGTCAGAAGCAAAGTTTGAAGGAATCTCAGCAGAAGAAGTAGTCAACCAGGTGGTTGCGAGAATTCACGTACCGGTAAAAAGGCTAGTGAAATAAGATGAGAAAATGGTGGAGTCCATTCAAAAAGGTATGGAAATTTATCGTCTTACTCCTTTTACTCCTCCTAACGTTTTCCTATGCGATGTTTCAAGGAGGATTTGTCAGTTGGTTTTTATTTTATAGCTTTCTACCATTTGCGATTTATAGTTTCGCTCTCTCTTTTTATTCCTTAAGCGGGATAGAGGTGATCCGCAATATTGAAAAATCCACCTACAATGCAGGTGAACCGCTAAGGGTAATGGTAACCGTGAAGCGGAGGTCATCCTTCCCGTTATTTTACTTGTTTATTGCTGATCAACTGGATGACATCTTAATGAACACCCACCAGCAAAAAAAGACAAAGGTACTTATTTTACCGGGTTTCAAAAAGGAATTTTCTTTTGATTATGTAATTGACAAACTTCCACGCGGAGAGCACTTATTCCACAGCTTTACTTTAAAGACTGGGGATTTGCTTGGCTTAATTGAAAAGGAAGTATCCTATCCTATTGAAAATAAAGTAATCGTCTATCCTGCCTACACGGACCTCCTCTATCGTCCATTTGAAAACCCCTTTGACCAAGGGATGACTGCTTCGAGAGAACGGGTGCAGCGAGATACCTCCATGGCAGTTGGGATCAGGGATTATCAGCCAGGGGATCGTTTTTCCTGGATTAACTGGAAAGCCTCAGCTAAGAGAAATGAAATTATGACGAAGGAGTTTGAACAGCGTCAATCCCATGATGTTTTTCTTGTTATGGATTGTGTACCCGATAAGCGCTTCGAGGCAATTGTATCCTTTACAGCATCAATGCAGCGTGCCGTCTTGAAAAAAGGAGCGAGGATGGGGCTGTTAACGGTAAGTGATCAAAGGAGTTTCTATCCGCTTGGGGGCGGGGAAAAGCAACAGCAGCTGCTCCTCTTTCACCTAGCAAAAATAAGGGCAAAAGCTAATGCCTCCTTTGATAAGGTGCTAGAAACAGAGGGCCTGTTTGTCCAACAAACAGTATCGTTTTTGCTTGTTACCACCCAATTAACTAAAAGCTTGATTGAGAAAGCAAGCTTCCTCGGACAGCGAAAAGGGAAAATTACACTGTTTCTAATAAAAGGGGAGAAAGAAGCACCGACATCTGCTGAGTTGTCATTGATAGCCATGGCCAATGCACGCGGGGTAAGAGTGATTATGGTACATGAAGGTGATTATGCCGCAGCCTTTTCGGAGGTGAATTTTTAATGAAAAGAGATTTACCCACCTTTCTATTGTATGCACTTGGTTTCTTGCTTTTATGGGAATGGCTGAGACCAATTGAACAATTAACAGATACTGAAGGTATTGAAATGTTTATCCTCTTTATGCTGATTTCATTTATGTGTTCGTTTAGTAAACTCCGTTGGATTTGGCAAACAGCCATAAAGATCGGCTTTATTTTATTTGCTATTAATCGATTTTATTATGAAGAAGGATTTTTTCACTTCGGGTGGTTGTTTGCCCTAATAAGCGACTTTTTCAGTAATATGGGTTTAATTTTCAATCGGAACTGGTCAGAATTATCAAATCAGTTTCGCAGTGTCCTCTTCTTTGTTTTACTATGGATCATGGTTTATTTAATTCATTATTGGCTACTAAACCGCCAAAAGATTTTTATCTTCTTCCTAATGACCATTATCTACATAACGGTTTTGGATACTTTTACGCTTTACGAAGCTCAAGCAGCGATTGTCAGGACGGTAATCGCAGGATTTGCTGTCATGGGGATGCTGACCTATTACCGAATTTTAGCAAAGGAGAATGTCAGTACAGAACCTTCCATGACTGGTAAATGGATGAGGCCGTTAGTTTTAATGATTACTTTATGTGTAGCAGTTGGGATGCTTGGACCGAAATTAGAGCCAATCTGGCCAGATCCTGTACCCTATCTTAAAGCTGCAGGTGATAAGGGCGGCGATGATCGGAATTCTGGTGTTTCAACTGTAGGTTACGGTGAAGATGACTCACAGTTAGGTGGTCCGTTTACTGGCGACGACAGTATTGTTTTTCGGTATGAAGCGAATGTGAGGAATTATTGGAAGGTTGAAACAAAGGATGTTTATACAGGTAAAGGGTGGATAGCTTCTGAGGCGAATCAAGTTCCATTTAGAAGTCAGGAATTAGTTCCGATTGCCTCTTACCCGCCGGAGGTAGAAACGACCGAGGATACAGCATCATTATCTTTGTATATGGAGTATAATCATCTAATCTATCCGGCAGGTATTCAAAGATTTGATCTCCCATTTAACTATTTTCTTGAAATAGATACATTTATGGAGAAAGTATCAATTTTTGATACGAATGCTAAGCCTGTTTTTCCTGATGCCTATACCGTTGAGTTTAAAGTTCCCAAATATAAGGCTAGCGATTTAAGAAAAACGACCGCGGTTGATGCTTCCCTAGCAGATACAGATTTATTTAGGAAGTATACTCAACTGCCAGAAGATATTCCAGCGAGTATTAAACAATTAGCAGAGGAAATTACAGCTGGCAAGACGAACTGGTTTGATAAGGCAAAGGCAGTCGAGCGATATTTTAGTGCCTCGGGGTTCAAATATGATCAAAAGAATGTGGCGATACCTGGGGATGAAGAAGACTATGTTGAACAATTTCTATTTGATACAAAAATAGGGTATTGTGATAATTTCTCGACGTCGATGGCTGTTATGCTTCGAACGCTTGGCATTCCGACCCGTTGGGTAAAAGGATATACGGGCGGAGAATTCATAAACTCCAGCAGTGAAAATTTATCGAGAGAGATTTATGAAGTGACGAACAATAATGCCCATTCTTGGGTGGAGGTCTATTTTCCCAATCAAGGCTGGGTCCCTTTTGAGCCGACAATGGGGTTCACAAATGAAGTTTCCATCAGTTACTTAAATGAAGATGGGACTCCGGATAGCACGGAAGTAACGGCACCGCCGGCAGCAAAGCCGCAAGAGGAACTCCCTTCAGATAACGATAGTAAAGCGAAACAGGAAAAATCCTTTGAGTTGAAACCATTTTGGGAGAACACTCAATCGTTTTTTAGGGAATATTGGAAACTGCTACTAATTAGTGTTATCGTTGCTGCGGCAGTAGCGGGGATTGTTTACCTTAATCGCGGAAAATGGGTCCCACGTTATTATTTACTTCGTTACCGGTTTAAGAAAAAGGATGATAGTATCGCAGAAGCCTATCTTGTTTTATTAGCCCAATTGGAACGATTAGGATTAAAGCGCAAAGAGAATCAAACGCTAAGAAGTTATGCCCGCTATATTGATTCCTTCTTTTCATCGAGAGAAATGTCGAGGATAACAAAACAATATGAGGAATACTTATATCATCAGCATCTCCCAGAGGGAAGCTGGAAAGAAACACATGAATTATGGGAAAATTTAATTAAAAAGACAATCGCTTGACCAGAAAAACAACCTACTGATACAATAGGCAGGAATTTAATATTACGTTTTCTTCATATATCCTCGAAAATATGGATCGAGAGTCTCTACCGGGTCGCCGTAAATGGCCTGACTATGAAGGCGGAAATTTCTGTTTTAGCATTCACAAGAAAACTAGAATTCTGCCTTCCTGACTTTTTTTGGAGGGCGAATGCTAGTTTTCTTTTTTTTCTGCAACTTTTTTACTGGTAATGTGAATACTAAGAGCACTATTTGGAAGAGGTGGCTAATTTGACAGGCATGAAAGATATGATCGTTGTTTTAGATTTTGGAAGCCAATATAATCAGTTGATTACACGCCGTATTCGGGAATTTGGGGTATATAGTGAACTGCACCCGCATACTATTACCGCAGAGGAAATTAGAAAAATGAATCCAAAAGGAATAATTTTTTCTGGCGGACCTAATAGCGTGTATGATGAAAATTCCTTTCGCTGTGATGAAGAGATTTTCGAAATGGGTCTGCCCATTTTAGGAATTTGCTATGGAATGCAATTAATGACTGTTCATTTTGATGGTAAGGTTGAAAAAGCAAAGAATCGCGAATATGGCAAGGCTGTTATGAACCTTGAACATCAGACAAAGCTGTTTAAAGATTTGCCTGAGGCGCAGACCGTCTGGATGAGCCATGGCGATTTAGTTGTCGAAGCACCGCAGGGTTTTAATGTAGATGGAACAAGCCCATCCTGTCCGATCGCTGCTATGAGTAATGAGGAACGAAAGCTTTATGCGGTTCAATTTCATCCAGAAGTGCGCCATTCTGTTTATGGTAATGAACTGCTTAAGAATTTTGTGTTTAACGTTTGTGGCAGTAGTGGAGATTGGTCGATGGAAAACTATATTGAAATGGAAATCGCCAAGATCCGTGAGCAGGTAGGCTCGAAGAAAGTCCTATGTGCACTTAGCGGCGGTGTAGATTCCTCCGTTGTTGCTGTACTCATTCATAAAGCAATCGGCAATCAACTTACATGTATTTTTGTTGACCATGGTCTGCTCCGTAAGAATGAGGCCGACCAAGTCATGGAGACTTTGGCAGAGGGTTTTCATATGAATGTAATTAAAGTAGATGCGAAAGACCGGTTCTTTTCAAAATTAGAAGGTGTTTCCGATCCAGAGCAGAAGCGGAAAATTATTGGAAATGAGTTTATTTATGTATTTGATGACGAAGCAACGAAGCTTGAGGGAATTGAATTTTTAGCTCAAGGTACGCTTTACACCGATATTATCGAAAGCGGTACGGCAACAGCACAAACAATTAAGTCTCATCATAATGTCGGCGGATTGCCTGAAGATATGCAGTTTACCTTGATTGAACCGCTAAAAACTTTGTTTAAAGATGAAGTTCGTGCACTTGGAACAGAGCTTGGAATGCCGGATGACATTGTTTGGAGACAGCCATTCCCAGGTCCAGGTCTTGGTATACGCGTACTTGGAGCAATTTCAGAGGATAAGCTTGAAATCGTCCGGGAATCGGATTGGATTCTTCGTGAAGAAATTAAAAAGGCAGGACTTGACCGTGAGATTTGGCAATATTTCACCGTGCTCCCGGATATCCGCAGTGTCGGTGTCATGGGTGACGCACGTACCTACGATTACACGATCGGTATTCGTGCAGTGACATCTATTGATGGGATGACGTCAGATTGGGCAAGAATTCCGTGGGATGTGCTGGAAGTGATTTCAACAAGAATTGTAAACGAAGTACCGCATGTAAACCGGGTCGTGTATGATATCACTAGCAAGCCGCCTGCAACGATAGAGTGGGAATAAAGAGTAAATTAAAATACGAACGATATTTATACTTTTATAATTATTGTTCGCATTTTATGTTTACAAGGTCGTATTTATCTGCTATTATAAAAAAGTATTTTAGGAATTACTATATTCATGCATCGTATAATATTGGGGATATGGCCCAAAAGTTTCTACCGAGCTACCGTAAATAGCTTGACTACGAGGCAGTGTTATAAAGCAGAGGCTCTCCCTCTATTTATCTACACATGCCAATAGTCAAGCGCTCCGGTAGAAGATACCGGAGCGTTTTTTTATTACAGCAAGATTCATAGGGGGAAGAAATATGCAAAAATATTTTCAGTTTAAAGAATTAGGAACGAGTTACCGTCAGGAATTTATCGGCGGCGTGACTACCTTTTTAGCGATGGCTTATATATTAGTAGTCAACCCGTTAACATTAACACTTGCTAGTGTAGAAGATTTACCAGATGCATTAAGAATGGATTATGGAGCGGTATTTGTTGCAACAGCATTGGCTGCAGCAATAGGTTCCATTGTGATGGGGTTACTTGGAAAGTACCCGCTTGCGTTAGCACCGGGTATGGGATTGAATGCATTCTTCGCATACACAGTTGTTTTAGGAAGTGGTATTCCTTGGGAGCATGCACTAGGAGCCGTATTTGTTTCCGGAGTGTTTTTCTTTATACTGACTATGACCGGTCTTCGTGAAAAACTTATTAACGCCATTCCTGTTGAGCTGAAGCATGCGGTTGGTGCAGGAATTGGATTATTCATTACGTTCGTTGGTTTGCAAAGCGCTCAAATTATAGTAAACAATGATGCTACACTTGTTGGATTAGGTGATTTGACAGCAGGTCCTACATTACTTGCGATATTTGGAATTGTCGTTACCGTTATTTTAATGACTAAAGGTGTTAAAGGCGGCGTATTTTATGGAATGATCATTACTGCTGTTGTAGGGATGCTTTTCAATTTAATAGATACTCCTGAAAAAATTGTTGATACTGTACCAAGCTTAGCTCCAACCTTTGGAGCAGCTATTACTTCATTAGGTGATAGTTCCTTTTATTCAACTGCAATGGTTGGTATCGTCCTTACCTTTTTATTCGTTGATTTCTTTGACAATGCAGGAACACTTGTAGCTGTAGCAAATCAAGCAGGTATGATTAAAGATAATAAATTACCGCGTGCTGGTCGGGCGCTAATCTCCGATTCTATTGCAACAACAGTCGGTGCGGTACTTGGAACATCAACGGTTACATCGTATGTAGAATCTTCTGCAGGGGTGGCAGCTGGGGCGAAAACTGGATTTGCGTCCTTGGTTACGGCAGGATTATTTATCCTATCACTATTTTTCTTCCCGTTGTTATCCGTTGTTACCGCAGCAGTCACGGCTCCTGCCTTAATTATTGTAGGAGTGCTGATGGCCGCGTCTTTAAGAAAAATTGATTGGTCTCGTTTTGAGATTGCCGTTCCATCGTTTTTGACGATGATTGTTATGCCGTTATCTTACAGTATTGCAACAGGGATCGCGGTCGGCTTTATCTTCTACCCAATTACCATGATTGTAAAAGGGAAAATGAAAGAAGTTCATCCAATCATGTATTTCTTCTTTGTTATCTTTATCCTGTATTTTATTTTCTTATAATAGTGTGGAGGGGCTGTGAATTTCACAGTCCCTTTTTTTGATTTATTAATTTCACGTAAAATTCATAATCTTTGCAATAAAAAATGTGTTTTTTTCGTCAACTTCAGTATGATTAATCATGTAAGGAGATAAAGAGTAAGGAGTGATTTGTAATGAATATCCTAAGCGTTCATGATCTGCGTAAAAGCTTTGGAGAGTTGGAGGCTGTGAAGGGGGTGTCCTTTACGGTTGAAAAAGGTGAATCTTTTAGTTTACTAGGTCCAAATGGAGCAGGGAAATCAACGATAATCAATATGATTACTGGTTTGTTTTCTCCAACAGCAGGAGCCATACATATAAACGATATCAATGTTGTCAAAAACCCAAAACAGGCGCAAAAATTAATCGGGGTTGTCCCGCAGGAAATTGCTCTATATGAGACAATGTCTGCCAGGGAAAATCTGAAATTTTGGGGAAGGATGTACAATCTGTCCGGAAAGGCTCTAGAAAAAAGTGTCGACGAAGTCCTCGAAATTATTGGCTTAACTGAAAGGGCAAAAGATAAGATTGAGACCTTCTCAGGCGGGATGAAAAGGCGGGTAAATATTGGCGCGGCTATTTTACATCATCCGCAAATACTAATTATGGATGAGCCAACAGTGGGAATTGATCCCCAATCAAGAAATCACATTTTAGAAACGGTAAAACGATTAAACAATCAGGGAATGACGATTATTTACACTAGTCATTATATGGAAGAGGTGGAATACCTTTGTGAACGAATTGGGATTATTGATCACGGCGAATTAATTGCTTGTGGTACGTTACGTGAACTTAGGGAGACAATTGGTGATCGTTCAAGGATGATTATTATGTTTAATAGGGAAAGAGCTGATTTGGTAAAGATTAATCAAACCTTAACGAGTTTATTTCTTGAAAAAGATTTCGAGGTCAACGACAGCCAAATAGTCGTTTTTCATAAACAGCCTCAGTTAATATTAAGTGATCTTATCCAAGGTGTGACAGAAACTGGGACGAAGGTTACCTCTGTAGAAATTGTCGAACCAAACCTTGAAAGTGTCTTTTTGCATCTAACAGGAAGAAATTTAAGAGATTAGGGGGGGTAAATATGTTTTTCTGGTGGCTTGCTTTAAAAGATTTACTTACCATCGTCCGTGATAAAAAGGCCCTTTTAACCCTTATCTTGATGCCGCTGCTGTTAATCGCGATTTTAGGATCAGCCTTTGGCGATATGTTGAAGGAGCCCGAAGATAGTACGATTCAGAAATTCACTCTGGGAGTGGTTAATTTAGATAAAGGTCAGCTTAGTAAACTATTAACAACTGAGGTTTTTGAAAAACAATTATCAAGTCAGATTGATGTTGTTTATTATCAGGAAGAAGAATTATCTAAAAAAATCAATGCCCGCAAACTTGATGTGGGGATTGTCATTGAATCAGATTTCACCTCAGCATTGATGTCGGGAAAATCAGCTAAAATAAAGCTATTAACGGTTCCTGACCCTGGAATAAAATCGACGATTGTTTCAAGCGTGATTGAACAATTTTCACAATCGATTCCAGTCGAGGCGACAGCGGCTAGCCTCGCCCAACCTGTCGCTGGGAATACAGATGTCCTCTCCCAAGAAAGACAAAACAATCAACCGCTCCTAAATGAATCAGCCATCGATGCAAAAACAACACCAGTCAGTTCTTTTCAATACTATGCCGCAGCAATGAGTGTAATGTTTTTATTAATGACCGTCGTTCAGGGAGTTTCCACAATGATTCTTGAAAAGGAACAAGAGGTATATAAACGTTTACTGCTCACTCATTTAACTTATAACAATTATCTCGCTGGAAAAATGCTGGGATTGATTATTATCTGTTCAGTCCAATCGGCAATTATTATTATTGGCACCAGCGTACTGTTTGGGGTTGATTGGGGGAACTCTTTATTAGGAATTATGCTGATGACGATTGCCTTTGTGGTTAATGCTTGTGGTCTCGGTGTAATGGCAGGTTCCTTTATCAAAACAGAAAAGTCATTTAGCGTTGCTGGAAGTCTTGGAACGCAAATCATGGCGGCTCTGGGAGGAAGTATGGTTCCGTTATATGTCTTTCCTGAATGGGTCAATCTAGTAACAAAGTTCTTACCAAATGGACTCGCACTCCAAACGTATTTAGAATTTATGTCGGGTGCTAGTTTTATTGATGCCCTTCCTGCTATTAGCGGTTCAATCGGGCTAGGAGTTATCTTTTTTGCCATTGGTTTAATTCGCCTTTCAAGAGAAAGGAGTGGTCGTTTTGCTTAAAATCTGGACAATTTCATCTCTGCATTTGAAAGAATTCTTTACATCACCTGCTTCTCTAGTCCTTATGTTTGTTTTGCCCATCATGTTTGGCTGGATCTTTGGCGGGATGTCGATAGGTTCAGAGGAGAATAAACCAATTGTTAATGTAGTCGTGAATGAAGGAGGGGTCAGCGAGGAAATTGTGCACCTTCTAAAGAAGAATGACCATTTTGAATGGAAAAGTGAAACGGAGCAACAGGCAAAAATCAACGTTTCAGCACAGGAAGTGGTTGCGGCTGTGGTGATACCGGAAGATATTGAACAGCTAATATCTGAGAAGAAGCCAATATTTGATATTATTGTACAAACAAAAACGGAGGATTATCTAGCATTGCACCCGCATTTACAAGGAACAGCAAGTTTAATTAGTCGCTCGTATCAAGTCGCCCAGGGTCAGGATCCTACCGAATTCAAGAACTTGCTGACAGCCGTCATAAATAATAAAGGAATAGCTGTCGAAAAACAAATGATCCAGAAGGATAATACCGGCAAACTAGAAGTAAATTTAATGTTTGTTGGTTTTGCCATCATGTTCATGATGTTTGGTCTTGCGGGAGCGGCCTCAACGATACTCGATGAACGAATCGGCGGTACATGGGGGAGGCTGATGGTTGTCCCTGCCAGTAAGCTGCAAATCAGTTTCGGATATCTTTTTGCCTATTTTCTAATGGGCTGGATTCAGTTTACAGTGTTAATGGTTGTTATGAACTTCTTGTTTGATACGAACTGGGGAAACTTAATGTATATTATCCCTTTTGCATCATTAGTAATCGTTTGTGTAGTTGGTTTTGGACTGATGATTGCAGGACTCGTCAAAACAAAACAACAGGCAATGGCAATCAGCACTGTGTTAATCGTAGTTACCTGTATGCTCGGCGGTGTCTACTGGCCAATTGAGATTGTTCCTGAGGTTATGCAAAAAATGGCTTTAGCCGTCCCGCAAAGCTGGGCAATGTCTGGTTTTAAGGAAATCATTAGCGGCAGCCTTCATTTCAATACACTGCTCCATTCATCATTAGCATTACTAGGTTTCACGCTCGCCTTCTTTTTCGTTGGATTAAGGGGAATCACCTACAAGTAAGTGATGTCTAACTTTGTCGTTGACTTCTTCTTTTGCCTCTTATACGATAGTTATTAATAATAGTAGGATAGGTGAAATGGGGATAATATGGCATGGTGAGATTATTAATTGATAAAGTTTTAAATAACAATGTATTAATCGCAGAGCACCCCGCCTATGAAGAAGTTGTTTTGATTGGCAAAGGATTAGGTTTCAATCGTAAACGCGGTGATTTTATCGATACGGAAGCAGTAGAAAAACTATTTGTGTTAAAAAATGAAAAAGAGCAGGAAAGTTACATTAAATTGCTGCCTTTTATTGATAATGATTCACTTGAGGTAATTATTTCAGCGCTAGACCTTATTAAACAAAGAACGAATTCCTTGTTGCATGAACATATTCATGTTGCATTGACGGACCATTTAATGTTCGCGATTACAAGAGCATCACAGGGCATGAATATGAAAAATCCGTTTCTTGTTGAAACGAAAACGCTTTATCGACATGAATACGAAGTCGCTTCTGAGGTTGTTCAACTTATTAAAGAGAAGACTGGGGTATCCCTGCCAATTGGGGAAATTGGGTTTATTGCGCTCCATATTCATAGTGCGATGACGAATAAGAATTTGTCTGATGTGAATCAGCACTCGCAGCTTGTAAGCAGATTAGTTGGAATGGTAGAAGAGCAGTTTGAAATTGAAATAGATAAAGATGGCATTGATTATATGAGGCTTGTCCGTCACATTCGCTTTACGATTGAGAGAGTAATTAAAGGAGAACAGGTAGAGGAACCAGAAAAAATTGCTTCTCTATTGAAAGAAGAATATCCGGTATGCTATAATCTCTCATGGAAACTCATTAAAGTAATGCAACAAACGTTAAAAATGAAAGTATTCGATGCAGAAGCCGTTTACTTAACAATGCATCTACAGCGAATACAGAAAAAAATTAAATAGCTATTATTTTTTACGTGTTACTGATTCGATCAGGCATGAGTAAAAAGTTTTAATTGAATTAAAGTGTTAGGGGTAATCTATACCCATAGCTTTATTCAAATAAACTTTTACTCATGCCTTTTTTTGTGTTTATTTCTAAAAATTGCTTAATGAGTTATTAAAATATTTAGGAGGAACTTTTATGTTTAAAAATGCTTTCGGCGTTTTACAAAAAGTCGGTAAAGCGCTCATGTTGCCTGTTGCCATATTGCCGGCAGCGGGGATTTTATTAGCGTTAGGTAATGCTCTTCAAAACCCGACTTTATTAGATATAGCACCATTTCTAGATAACCAAGCAGTAGGAATGGTAGCGAGTATAATGGAACAGGCAGGTAGTGTAATATTTGGAAACCTGGCCCTTCTATTTGCAGTGGGTGTAGCGATTGGACTTGCTGGAGGAGAAGGGGTAGCGGGGCTTGCAGCAATTGTTGGATTTTTAATTATGAATGCAACGATGGGTACTGCTTTGGGAATAGATGCTGAAAGCTTAGCGGCTCATCCGCAAAGCTATGCTTCAGTTTTAGGGATTCCGACACTACAAACAGGTGTTTTTGGTGGTATCATAGTAGGTCTTATTGCAGCTTATATGTATAATAAATTCTTTGAAATAGAATTACCGTCCTATTTAGGATTCTTTGCAGGGAAGCGCTTCGTTCCAATTGTAACTGCAGCTAGTACAGTAATCTTAGGGTTACTTATGATTGTTATTTGGCCTCCGATTCAAGAAGGTTTAAATGCCTTCTCAACCAACATGGTGGATGCGAACAGAACCATTGCTGCTTTTATTTTTGGAGTTATTGAACGGTCATTAATCCCATTTGGGTTGCATCATATCTTTTATGCGCCATTTTGGTTTGAATTTGGGAGCTATACTAATGCAGCTGGCGAACTTGTTCGCGGGGATCAAGCTATTTTCATGGCGCAAATTAAAGATGGTGTACAAGATCTAACTGCCGGTACGTTCATGACAGGTAAATTCCCGTTCATGATGTTCGGTCTGCCAGCAGCCGCATTAGCGATATATCATGAAGCAAAACCTGAGAAAAAAGTTATCGTTGGTGGGTTAATGGCTTCAGCAGCCTTAACATCTTTCTTAACAGGTATTACGGAACCACTTGAGTTTTCATTCCTATTTGTAGCACCAGTTCTATTTGGTATCCACGCGATTTTTGCTGGATTATCGTTTATGACAATGCATATTCTAAATGTAAAAATTGGTATGACATTTTCGGGTGGATTAATTGACTATATCCTATTTGGGTTAATTAACCCGCAAACAAATGCATGGATTGTAATCCCTGTTGGACTTGTTTTTGCAGTAATATATTACTTTGGCTTCCGGTTTGCAATTCGTAAATTTAATTTAAAGACACCAGGCCGTGAATTAGAAGAAGAAGAGAATCAAGCACCAACTGGTAAAGCTAGTTCAGGTGATTTAGCCTCTAACATTTTAGATGCGATGGGCGGGAAGGAAAACATCGCTCATCTTGATGCATGTATCACACGTCTTCGTGTTTCAGTAAATGATAGTAAAAATGTCGATAAAAATCAGTTGAAAAGGCTAGGTGCAGCGGGTGTTCTTGAAGTTGGTGATAACATTCAAGCTATCTTTGGACCAAGATCTGAGACAATTAAGGGACAAATGAAAGATATAATAGAAGGAAAGAGACCTCGCTCAACTGTGAAAGCACCAGAAAAGGGTGTAGAACAACAAATTGAAGAAGTTAACCCTGAAGCACTTCAGACTGCAAGAAAAAATGAAGATGAAGGATTTTCTGCACCGCTTAAAGGGGAGCTAAAACCAATCACTGAAGTTCCAGATCAAGTCTTTGCGGGGAAAATGATGGGCGATGGTTTTGCGATTGTTCCCTCAGAAGGAATGGTTGTATCACCGGTGAATGGTAAAATCGTTAACCTATTCCCTACTAAGCACGCTATCGGTATCCTGTCCGATACTGGCCGTGAGATCCTTATACATGTTGGAATTGACACGGTAAACCTGAAAGGGCAGGGTTTTGAAACTTTAGTTGCAGAAAATGATGTGATTGAACAAGGCCAACCATTATTAAAATTTGATTTAGATTATATTAAAGAACATGCAACATCAACAATTACTCCGATTGTCTTTACGAACTTAGCGGAAGGCGAAAAGGTAGTTATCGTTAAAGAAGGGCAAGTTGCATTGAAACAAGTAGGCGTTATTCATATTAGTAAGTAAAAAATAGTCGGCCCCCGTTGGGGTCGGCTTATTTTATTTGAATTTAAGTTTGCGATTGGGATATATTGGACGGAATATTTTGTTGACGTGGAGTTGTAGGGGTGTTAGTATATTAAAGCAGTCGCAAACGACATGTTAACAACATAAAGATATTAAAAATAAGTGTTGACGTTGAGACTGTGAAATGATATAGTAATAGAGTTGCTTCTGAACGGGTCGTTTAGAAGTGAGGTAAAAGAGTATTTGTTCTTTGAAAACTAAACAAACAAGAACGTCAACAAACAAAATTTTTAACTTCTATATGAAGTTAAGCCAACGTAACAAAATGAGCTAATCAACTTTCTTGGAGAGTTTGATCCTGGCTCAGGACGAACGCTGGCGGCGTGCCTAATACATGCAAGTCGAGCGAATCTTTAGGAGCTTGCTCCTAAAGGTTAGCGGCGGACGGGTGAGTAACACGTGGGCAACCTGCCTATAAGACTGGGATAACTTCGGGAAACCGGAGCTAATACTGGATAATCCTTTTCCTCTCATGAGGGAAAGCTGAAAGACGGTTTCGGCTGTCACTTATAGATGGGCCCGCGGCGCATTAGCTAGTTGGTGAGGTAATGGCTCACCAAGGCAACGATGCGTAGCCGACCTGAGAGGGTGATCGGCCACACTGGGACTGAGACACGGCCCAGACTCCTACGGGAGGCAGCAGTAGGGAATCTTCCGCAATGGACGAAAGTCTGACGGAGCAACGCCGCGTGAACGATGAAGGCCTTCGGGTCGTAAAGTTCTGTTGTTAGGGAAGAACAAGTATCGGAGTAACTGCCGGTACCTTGACGGTACCTAACCAGAAAGCCACGGCTAACTACGTGCCAGCAGCCGCGGTAATACGTAGGTGGCAAGCGTTGTCCGGAATTATTGGGCGTAAAGCGCGCGCAGGCGGTCTCTTAAGTCTGATGTGAAAGCCCACGGCTCAACCGTGGAGGGTCATTGGAAACTGGGGGACTTGAGTGCAGAAGAGGAAAGCGGAATTCCACGTGTAGCGGTGAAATGCGTAGAGATGTGGAGGAACACCAGTGGCGAAGGCGGCTTTCTGGTCTGTAACTGACGCTGAGGCGCGAAAGCGTGGGGAGCAAACAGGATTAGATACCCTGGTAGTCCACGCCGTAAACGATGAGTGCTAAGTGTTAGAGGGTTTCCGCCCTTTAGTGCTGCAGCTAACGCATTAAGCACTCCGCCTGGGGAGTACGGCCGCAAGGCTGAAACTCAAAGGAATTGACGGGGGCCCGCACAAGCGGTGGAGCATGTGGTTTAATTCGAAGCAACGCGAAGAACCTTACCAGGTCTTGACATCCTCTGACACTCCTAGAGATAGGACGTTCCCCTTCGGGGGACAGAGTGACAGGTGGTGCATGGTTGTCGTCAGCTCGTGTCGTGAGATGTTGGGTTAAGTCCCGCAACGAGCGCAACCCTTGATCTTAGTTGCCAGCATTCAGTTGGGCACTCTAAGGTGACTGCCGGTGACAAACCGGAGGAAGGTGGGGATGACGTCAAATCATCATGCCCCTTATGACCTGGGCTACACACGTGCTACAATGGGTGGTACAAAGGGCTGCAAAACCGCAAGGTTAAGCGAATCCCATAAAACCACTCTCAGTTCGGATTGTAGGCTGCAACTCGCCTACATGAAGCTGGAATCGCTAGTAATCGCGGATCAGCATGCCGCGGTGAATACGTTCCCGGGCCTTGTACACACCGCCCGTCACACCACGAGAGTTTGTAACACCCGAAGTCGGTGGGGTAACCGTAAGGAGCCAGCCGCCTAAGGTGGGACAGATGATTGGGGTGAAGTCGTAACAAGGTAGCCGTATCGGAAGGTGCGGCTGGATCACCTCCTTTCTAAGGAATATCCTGTCTTAAGTGACAGATAACTGTTGATGTACTCTTGTTTGTTTAGTTTTGAGAGATCAAACTCTCAAAGCTTTTTTTATTCGTTCCTTGAAAACTAGATAATCGTAAGAAGAAGCAATAGTAAAACCAAGTAATCGCCATTTAGCAAGTCGTTTCTTTTCAATAAGAAACAAAACCTTTCAGGTTAAGTTAGAAAGGGCGCACGGTGAATGCCTTGGCACTAGGAGCCGATGAAGGACGGGACTAACACCGATATGCTTCGGGGAGCTGTAAGTAAGCTTTGATCCGGAGATTTCCGAATGGGGGAACCCACTGTTCGTAATGGAGCAGTATCTTTACCTGAATACATAGGGTATGGAAGGCAGACCCGGGGAACTGAAACATCTAAGTACCCGGAGGAAGAGAAAGCAAACGCGATTCCCTGAGTAGCGGCGAGCGAAACGGGATATAGCCCAAACCAAGAGGCTTGCCTCTTGGGGTTGTAGGACACTCAACATGGAGTTACAAAGGAACGGGGTAGATGAAGCGACCTGGAAAGGTCCGTCAGAGAAGGTAAAAACCCTGTAGTCGAAACTTCGTTCCCTCCTGAGTGGATCCTGAGTACGGCCGGACACGAGAAATCCGGTCGGAAGCTGGGAGGACCATCTCCCAAGGCTAAATACTCCCTAGTGACCGATAGTGAACCAGTACCGTGAGGGAAAGGTGAAAAGCACCCCGGAAGGGGAGTGAAACAGATCCTGAAACCGTGTGCCTACAAGTAGTCAGAGCCCGTTCATGGGTGATGGCGTGCCTTTTGTAGAATGAACCGGCGAGTTACGATTACATGCAAGGTTAAGTTGATAAGACGGAGCCGCAGCGAAAGCGAGTCTGAATAGGGCGTTTTTAGTATGTGGTCGTAGACCCGAAACCAGGTGATCTACCCATGTCCAGGGTGAAGTCCAGGTAACACTGGATGGAGGCCCGAACCCACGCACGTTGAAAAGTGCGGGGATGAGGTGTGGGTAGCGGAGAAATTCCAATCGAACCTGGAGATAGCTGGTTCTCTCCGAAATAGCTTTAGGGCTAGCCTCACGTTGTAAGAGTCTTGGAGGTAGAGCACTGTTTGGACTAGGGGCCCTCATCGGGTTACCGAATTCAGACAAACTCCGAATGCCAAAGACTTATCCGTGGGAGTCAGACTGCGAGTGATAAGATCCGTAGTCAAAAGGGAAACAGCCCAGACCACCAGCTAAGGTCCCCAAGTTTACGTTAAGTGGAAAAGGATGTGGAGTTGCTTAGACAACCAGGATGTTGGCTTAGAAGCAGCCACCATTTAAAGAGTGCGTAATAGCTCACTGGTCGAGTGACTCTGCGCCGAAAATGTACCGGGGCTAAACGTAACACCGAAGCTGTGGATTGACACCATTAGGTGTCAGTGGTAGGAGAGCGTTCTAAGGGCGTTGAAGCTAGACCGTAAGGACTGGTGGAGCGCTTAGAAGTGAGAATGCCGGTATGAGTAGCGAAAGATGGGTGAGAATCCCATCCACCGTATGCCTAAGGTTTCCTGAGGAAGGCTCGTCCTCTCAGGGTTAGTCGGGACCTAAGCCGAGGCCGAAAGGCGTAGGCGATGGACAACAGGTTGATATTCCTGTACCACCTCTTTATCGTTTGAGTGATGGGGGGACGCAGGAGGATAGGGTAAGCGCGCTGTTGGATATGCGCGTCTAAGCAGGTAGGCTGAGAAGTAGGAAAATCCGCTTCTCGTGAAGGCTGAGCTGTGATAGCGAGGGAAATATAGTACCGAAGTTCCTGATTCCACACTGCCAAGAAAAGCCTCTAGCGAGATAAAAGGTGCCCGTACCGCAAACCGACACAGGTAGGCGAGGAGAGAATCCTAAGGTGAGCGAGAGAACTCTCGTTAAGGAACTCGGCAAAATGACCCCGTAACTTCGGGAGAAGGGGTGCTCTTTGGGGTGAATAGCCTCGAAGAGCCGCAGTGAATAGGCCCAGGCGACTGTTTAGCAAAAACACAGGTCTCTGCGAAGCCGCAAGGCGAAGTATAGGGGCTGACGCCTGCCCGGTGCTGGAAGGTTAAGAGGAGGGGTTAGCGCAAGCGAAGCTCTGAATTGAAGCCCCAGTAAACGGCGGCCGTAACTATAACGGTCCTAAGGTAGCGAAATTCCTTGTCGGGTAAGTTCCGACCCGCACGAAAGGCGTAACGATCTGGGCACTGTCTCAACGAGAGACTCGGTGAAATTATAGTACCTGTGAAGATGCAGGTTACCCGCGACAGGACGGAAAGACCCCGTGGAGCTTTACTGTAGCCTGATATTGAATTTTGGTATAGCTTGTACAGGATAGGTAGGAGCCTGAGAAGCCGGAGCGCTAGCTTCGGTGGAGGCGTCGGTGGGATACTACCCTGGCTGTATTGAAATTCTAACCCGCACCCCTTATCGGGGTGGGAGACAGTGTCAGGTGGGCAGTTTGACTGGGGCGGTCGCCTCCTAAAGAGTAACGGAGGCGCCCAAAGGTTCCCTCAGAATGGTTGGAAATCATTCGCAGAGTGTAAAGGCACAAGGGAGCTTGACTGCGAGACCTACAAGTCGAGCAGGGACGAAAGTCGGGCTTAGTGATCCGGTGGTTCCGCATGGAAGGGCCATCGCTCAACGGATAAAAGCTACCCCGGGGATAACAGGCTTATCTCCCCCAAGAGTCCACATCGACGGGGAGGTTTGGCACCTCGATGTCGGCTCATCGCATCCTGGGGCTGTAGTCGGTCCCAAGGGTTGGGCTGTTCGCCCATTAAAGCGGTACGCGAGCTGGGTTCAGAACGTCGTGAGACAGTTCGGTCCCTATCCGTCGTGGGCGCAGGAAATTTGAGAGGAGCTGTCCTTAGTACGAGAGGACCGGGATGGACGCACCGCTGGTGTACCAGTTGTCTTGCCAAAGGCATCGCTGGGTAGCTATGTGCGGACGGGATAAGTGCTGAAAGCATCTAAGCATGAAGCCCCCCTCAAGATGAGATTTCCCATAGCGTCAAGCTAGTAAGAACCCTGAAAGATGATCAGGTTGATAGGTCAGAGGTGGA